>JBAYTM010000222.1:0-4763 GCA_041675685.1 Thiohalobacteraceae bacterium | reverse complement strand
ATTGACGTCGGTCAAGGCTTTCCAGGTGATGATTTGCCCGGAATTCAATGCGTTGGCGTATGGGTGCATATGCGTGAAACCATAGCGTTGGCCACATTTTAAAGCATAGTTTGGCCGGCATTAAATCTCTGAGCTTGATGAGACGCAGGACTTCTGAGGTTTCGGGGTTGAACCCAGCAGGAACTCAGTCGCGGCCGCAGACGATAGAGACAACTTATGGACAAGATAAAGTGGCTTGCCTCTACAGGGCTGCTGGCCCTAACCATCGGAGCTAATAGGTGCGCTCAATCCGCACCTCAACAGATACCGGCCGTCAAGCAATCCCGTGACGCAGCCTCCGCCGCTCCTACGGCTGAATCAGGCGAAGTCACGCACAAACCAAGCGCCAACGCCGATTTCAGCGGAAGTTGGTCAGTACAGTGGTGCGACAAGACCGATCTGGAAGCCGATTGCGGCGGGTTCGATATCGATCTGACCCAAGCCGGCGACAAGATCAGTGGCGACGCCTTCGGGGCGAGAGTGCGCCTGGCGCAAATAGACGAAGGCGGGATCATCCACGGCATCGCCGTCGGCAATACCGCCATCCTCACCATCGAAAGCCTGCGCAGCGGCGGGATCTATCTGATCGAAGCGGCCGTCGATGGCAACTGTATGCGCTGGGAGATGCGAGACACCATTCGCAGAGCCGAGCGGGATATCGACATCATCGCATTGGACGATGTGCTCACAAAGAGACTGGAAACTCGATCAGAGGACGGTGGTATAGCCGTTCCACAAATCGACTGCCGCGGCATTCCGATAAGGCCGCAGAACTAATCCGGAACGAGCAGTCTCTCAATTGACAGGACGGAGGCAAGCACATGGACTACAGGGATTTGGACCAAGCGGAATACGACCGCAAGTTGCGCATGGTAATTGTGGGGTCCGAGGGGCTGCTTAGACCCCGGAGACCGCGCCGTGATCATGATCGAGCGCCAGAACGGCAGCAGCCTGCGCTCGATTGCGAGCCGGCTCGGTCGCTCGCCGTCCACTGTGTCGCGCGAACTGCAGCGGGCCGGGCCCGGAGCCTACGACGCGACCCACGCGGCCCAAGCCTATCGTGATCGCCGCAGCGCCAGTCGCTGCCCGCGCTCGCTGATTCCGGGCACTGCGCTGTACCAGGACGTCCACGACCGGCTGGTCTTTTCCCGCTCGTCCCCACAGCAGATTGCCGCCAGACTGCGGCAAATGCCCGACTCCGAACGCCCCGGCCTGATCTCCCACGAGACGATCTACGCGACGGTCTAAGCGCAGCCGCGTGGTGCGCTCAAGCAGGACATGGTCGCCGCGCTGCGCCAGGCGAAGCCAACGCGCGGGCACCGGCGTACAACCGGCGCCGCCCGGAGCTTCGTACCCGAGGCGCTGCGGATCCAGAACCGTCCGGAGGACATCGAAAGCCGCCTGTCGCCTGGGCACTGGGAAGGCGATTTCATCAAAGGCGCCTACAACCGCTCCGCGGTCGGCGTGCTGGTGGAGCGCAAGACGCGCTTCGTGGTGCTATGCCGCATGGAGGGCTGCAGGGCGGCCGATGCGGTGGAAGGCTATACACGCCAGATGAAGAAGCTGCCGGCGTCCCTCCGCGAGGGCCTGACCTACGACCGCGGCAGCGAAATGGCCAACTTCGAGGAGCTGAGCCGGCGCCTGAAGATGGACATCTGGTTCCGCAACCCGCATGCGCCGTGGCAGCGCGGCAGCAACGAGAACACCAATGGCCTGCTGCGTCAGTTCCTGCCCAAGGACAGCGATCTGTCGATCGCCAGCCAGACGCTGCTCAACGACATCGCCCGCCTGCTCAACGGGCGACCGAGGGAAACGCTGGGGTGAAACCCCCCGAGGAAGCCATGGCCGAAGAGATGGCGAAATTTTCAACAAGTGTTGCGCTTGAAAGTTGAGACCAAGATGTGTCTGGTGGGCCCACCAGGACTCGAACCTGGAACCAAAGGATTATGAGTCCTCTGCTCTGACCATTGAGCTATAGGCCCGCGAGCGGGAATTGTAATCGCGGGCCCCAAAAGAATCGCGCGGCCGCGACCAGACGACGAGGACTGGCCACGACCGCGCGACACGATCCCGCGGCGCGCAGGCCGCGGAGGTCGTTGCTGGCGAGGCTTTACATGCCGTCGGTGTTGTTCTCGCCGTCGGCGGCCGCGTTGGCCTCCTCCGCGGCGTCCTGCGCCTGCTCGGCAGCGTCGGCGGCCTTCTCGGCGGCGTCGGCGAGATCCTCGCGGCGGGTCAGCTCGTCGCCGGTGTCGACCTGGCCGGCGATATGGGCGGAGGCATCCGCAGCGGCATCGGCGGCATCGGCCGCGGCCTGGGCCGCGTCCGCGGCGGCCATGTCGCCCGTGGCATAGGCGCTTTGCGCGGCCTGCTGGGCCTCGCTGGCCGACTCCGCGGCCTCCTGGGCGGAATTGGCGGCCTGGTCGGTGTTGCTGCAGGCCGCAAGGGCGGTGGCGAAGCCGAGGGCGATCAGGGTCTTGGTGGCGGTCTTCATCTGTGGGGTTCTCCAGTCCGGCGCGTGGGTGCGCCTTGGCAGCCACCATGCACGCGGCGCCGTGCGCAGCGCGCGAAGAAAGCGGCCCGTGGCCGCCGGCCATTCAGAGTTCGATCAGGTCACCGGCCGCGGGAAGGCCGGCCTCGACTCCGTGCGCCTCGCCCAGCTTCCGCGCCAGGCCTTCCCTGCCCCGATCCTCGCCATGGACCAGCAGCACCCGCGGCCGGCCGCCGATGGCGCCGTACCAGGCCGCCAGTTCGTCCTGTCCGGCGTGCGCCGACAGGCCACCGATGGTGTGGATGCCGGCGGCAACGCGGATCTCCTCGCCGTGGATCATGACCCGCTCGGCACCGTCGACCAGCCTGCGGCCGAGCGTCCCCTGCCCCTGGTAGCCGACGATCATCACCCGGCTCTCGCGCCGCCAGAGGTTGTGCCGCAGGTGGTGCAGGATGCGGCCGCCGTTGCACATGCCGCTGCCGGCGATGATAAGGGCGCCGCGGCGGATCTGGTTGATGCGCATCGACTCCTCGGTCGCGGCGGTCTCGCGCAGGTTCGGCAGCAGCTCGCGCAGACCGCGGCCATCGAACAGCGGCCGGGCCTGGTCGTTGAACAGCTCGGAGTGGCGCATGTGCGCGGTATTGGCCTGGATCGCCATCGGACTGTCGACGAACAGCAGCCAGCGGTCGAGGTGCCACGCGTCGTAATGCTGCGCGAACAGGGTCAGCAGTTCCTGGGTGCGGCCGATGGAGAACGCCGGAACCAGCAGGTTCCCGCCCGCTTCCCAGGCGCTGTCGAGCACCTCGGCGATCTCGCGCCGGGTGTCATCGCGTGCGCGGTGGTTGCGGTCGCCATAGGTACTTTCCAGCAGCACCACGTCGGCATGGTCGGGGGCCCGCGGCGCGGGCAGCATGCAGCTGTCGTCCTGGCCGATATCGCCGCTGTAGGCGAGGCGGCAGCGACGGCCGTCCTCCTCCAGGTCCAGGACCACGCTGGCGGCACCGAGGATGTGCCCCGCCGGTACCAGGGTCGCGCGCACGCCGGGCATGATCCCGGTCGGCACGTCGAAGTCCAGCGGACGGAACCGGCGCAGCGTGTCCTCGACGTCCTCCATGGTGAACAGCGGCTTCACCCGGCCCTTGCCGGCGCGCGCACGGCGTCGGTTCTCGCGTTCGGCGTCGGCTTCCTGCAGGTGTGCGGCGTCGCGCAGCAGCACGCGCGCGAGGTCGATGGTGGCCGGCGTGGCGAACACCGGACCGCGGAAGCCGCGGCGCACCAGGATCGGCAGCCGACCGCTGTGGTCGATGTGGGCATGGCTCAGGACCACGGCCTCGAGGCCGGCGGCGTCGAAGGGGAAGGGGTCGCGGTTGTGCGCCTCTTCTTCGCGACGGCCCTGGAACATGCCGCAGTCGAGCAGGAGTGCACGGCCGCCGACGCGGACCAGGTGGCAGGAGCCGGTGACGCCGCCCGCGGCGCCGAGGAAGGTGATGTCCATCACCGGACGCTAGCGTGCAGGCCGCCCCTGTGTCGAGGTGCGGCGGCAAAAAGAAAGGCGCACCGGAGTGCGCCTTTCCTTCACCACGCAACCGCGCGGCAGGTCAGTCGATGTCGAGGAAGCTCCGCAGCTGCTCCGAACGGCTCGGGTGGCGCAGCTTGCGCAGGGCCTTGGCCTCGATCTGGCGGATGCGCTCGCGGGTGACGTCGAACTGCTTGCCGACTTCCTCGAGGGTGTGGTCGGTGTTCATGTCGATGCCGAAGCGCATGCGCAGCACCTTGGCCTCGCGCGGGGTCAGGCCGGCGAGCACGTCGCGCACCGTCTCCGACAGGTTGATGTCGGTGGTGTTGTCGATCGGGGACATCACGTTGGTGTCCTCGATGAAATCGCCCAGGTGGGAGTCCTCGTCGTCGCCGATCGGGGTCTCCATGGAGATCGGCTCCTTGGCGATCTTCATCACCTTGCGGATCTTGTCCTCGGGCATGTCCATTTCCTTGGCCAGCTCCTCCGGCGTGGCCTCGCGGCCGAACTGCTGGAGCATCTGGCGGGAAATGCGGTTGAGCTTGTTGATCGTCTCGATCATATGCACCGGGATGCGGATAGTGCGCGCCTGGTCGGCGATCGAGCGGGTGATCGCCTGGCGGATCCACCAGGTGGCATAGGTCGAGAACTTGTAGCCGCGGCGGTATTCGAACTTGTCGACCGCCTTCATCAGGCCGATGTTGCCTTCCTGGATCAGGT
>JBAYTM010000221.1:0-4778 GCA_041675685.1 Thiohalobacteraceae bacterium | reverse complement strand
GTCGGGATAGACCGCGATGCCCAAAGAGAAGGACGTCGACAATTCGTGGCCCTCGATGTCGAAGGGCTGCGCGAGTTGTTCCAGGATATGTTCGGAAACATCGGTAATGATGTCGGTGTTGTGCACGTCGGCCAGTACGACGAGAAACTCGTCGCCGCCGAGGCGCGCGAGGGTGTCGGTTGCGCGGATACAATCGTTCAGTCGCGCGGCGGTGGCCTTGAGCAGGGCGTCGCCGACCAGATGTCCGAGCGAGTCGTTGACGGTCTTGAAGTTGTCCAGATCGAGAAACAGCAGCGCAACCTTGTTGTCGGCCTTATCGGCAAAGGACATGGCCATTTCCATGTGATCCTTGGCGAGCAGGCGGTTCGGCAGCCGCGTCAGCACATCGTGGTAGGCAAGAAATTCAATGCGCGCCTCGGTGGCCTTGCGCTCGTCGATCTCCTGCTTCATGCCGTTCAGCAACCGAATATGCGACGCGAACATGAACTGAATGGCGAGCGCGTAGGCGACCAATCGGAGTATGTGCCAGAGCCACCATTCGGTATCCCAGAGGCGCGAGAACGGAAAGACGATTGCCGATGCGCCCATGACCAGGAAGAAGGCGGCGAAGATGAGGTCTTCCGAACCCTGCCTGCGGCGATAGCGGATCGCGAAGTAGGCGAGGGCGGCGAAGGCAAACAGGCCGCCGACGACATTGATGATCCGCAGCGGCAGTGCGAAATTGCCGGCCGCGTCGAGTGCCGGCAACAGGCCGGGCTGCAGCAGGAAAACGGTGCCGATCAGGGCGCTGACCAGGATCACCCAGCGGTGCGCGCCGAGCCGCTGCAGCGCGCGTCCCCGCTCCATCCAGAGCAGGGCCGGCAACAGGCCGCCCGCGAGTGCGGCCAGACTGCGCAGCCAGACGAAGCCCGCGTCGGTCGGGTCGGCGACCGCATGAAAACCGTCCAGAACGCCCATGGCGAGAAGGCCCAGCGCCACGGGATAGAGCAGTGCATCGCGCGCACCTTGGCGTGATTGCGCGAGCAGGAGGCTGGCTAGGAAGATGGCCGGAATGGCGCCCAACACCTCGATCGCGGCGTGCAGTGTGGTGTTGGCGTAAACTGCGGCCGTTTCGGGCGCCGGAAGGAACGCCAACGCCAGGAACGCGCCCAGGACCAGCGCCGCCGCCAATAAGGTATACCGGATACGCATGCTATGTCTGATTCGGTTGCCGTCAGGCGGATACGGCCGCTCCGGGCGGAGCGCGCCGGGAGCGGCCGGGTTGTTATTATGTGCGTGCCACTATACCCGACTCGGGTCTGGGAAACACGCGGGCGCCGTGTTTCACTTCGTGTCGGAACAGGGTTCCAGCGCCCTGCATTTGCAGGCAAAGACGGTTACGCGTGCTTTGCATCCGACCCGCTGTCAGCGTTGATTGATGCCGATTCGACCCGGGCCCATCAGCATCAGTGCGACCCCGGTAAACAGGAACATCCCTTGCAATTCCAGCGCCCAACCGCCGCTCTGGCCGAGCGTCGTCAGCTCGTCGCTATGGGCCAGCAGCAGCGCGAACAGCATGTTGACGACGATCAGGGCGGCGCCGACGCGGGCGTAAAACCCCAGTATCAGCAGCACTGGCCCCAGCACCTCGCCGAGGTACGCGCCGAAGGCCAGGGCCTCCGGCAGGCCGATGCCGCTGAGCATGCCCTGGATCGGGCCGACGCCGCCCACGATTTTCGCGATGCCGTGCAACAGCACCAGGATACCGAGGGTCAGGCGCAGGATCAGTTTGCCGGTATCGTCGAGCGTGTCGTAATGGATCATGGGAAGTCCCGGTCGGCTGCGTCAGCGTTAAGCATAGAAGGTATTTGCGCGCCCGGTGGCAAAGTCGCCTGAATGGCGGCCGGCTCGTGGACCCGCGGTCGGTGTATCGCGCCGATCAGCTCTTGGCATAGGTGAGCGGCACCGCGGCCTCGGGCGCGAGCACGCGGAAGGTGAAACTCTCCTGCAGATACAGGCGCACGCTGGTGGGCGTGTGGTCGAGGTACCCGAGTGAAAAATCCTGTCCGACGGTCAGCTCGAAATCGCCGCCGCGCAGGCTCATCACCAGGGCGCCATCCAGGGCCGGCGCCGAGATGATCGGGCCGTCCAGCAACCGGTGAATCTGCTCGATGGCCGGAAAGCCGCCGATCATGGTCTTGCTCAAACCTGTATAGCACCGCGGGCCTAGCGCGATGGCGAGAGGACTGTCAACGCCGGCGCTGCGCAGCCTATGCGCGGCCTCGGCGACCACACCGAGATAGGCGGCATAGTCATCGGTGATGATGCATTTGTGGTCGCCGGCCGCCTCGACCAGCCCCTGGATGCCGGCCTCGGCGAAGCCGTGGAACACGGCATGGTCCTCGCTCAGGGCGATATTGCGGGCGGCGTCGCGCACCGGGTCCAGGTTCGGATCGACGGCCCCGCGGCCCACCGCCTCGAGGTCTTCGCGCGAGAGTTCGAACGGCGCACGCAGCTCGACCAGCGATTGCGTGGTACGCAGACGCGCCTCCACGGCCTCGCGCGGGCCCGCGTCGAGGCGCTCGCTGCGACCGAGACTGATGGCGGACGCGGCCCAGCCCAGGGGACCGGCAAAATCCACCAGTTTGCGCGCGGCGAGTGTCGCCTTCAGCGTACGCTTCGCCTCGGCATCGATTTCCGCCCAGGCCGCACTGGAGATCGGGGCGAGTTCGCGATAAAGGTCGTTCATGCGTGCAGCTCCCCGCGCAGGCTTCCGATGTCGAGTGATCCCGAGTCGTCGTTCCGGCTGCCCGACTCGCCCTCGCTGCCATCCGCCTCGGCGGCCTCCAGCTCTTCCTCCCGCTCCAGTATCGGGCTGTCCGTGAACAGATAATTGCGTAGCTGTTTATCGAACTCCGCGTCGTGCCGGCGTAGCCATTCCAACACCATGGCGGCGTGTTCCTTCTCTTCGTCGCGATTGTGCGCGAGGACCGCCGCGAGTTCGCTGTCCTGCGTTGCATCGACACGCTGCGCATACCAGTCGACGGCCTCGAGTTCTTCCATCAAGGAAACGACGGCGCGATGGTAATCGATGGTCTCCGGCCTGAGCGCCTCGGCAGGTTCGTGGAGTTCTTCACTCGCCATACGGACTTCTCCTTTCGCAACACGATCTCCGTTCGGCATAAAAGTGTATCGGTGTGCCGAGCGATGATCATTGCGATATGGCAATGCAGCCGGTTGCCGCCGCGGGGAAAGTGCTCATTACGCCCGGGCGGTTTGCAGCGCGCTGGCGCGTGGCTATCCATTTACAGGAGTCGACTATGTACAGAATCGCATTGGCCGTTGGTTTGGTCTTTTCCGGCGGCGCCGGCGCCGAGGTCGGCGATGCCGGCGGCGCGTACGGCGGCGGCACGGCGCCGGGCACCGGCAAGGTCGGCTTCCAGGAGGCAGACAGCAACCGGGACGGCGTGCTCTCCATAGACGAGGCACGCACGGCCGGCATCGAGCGCTTTCAGGAGGTCGATCGGAACAATAATGGGCAGTTGGATCAGTCGGAGTTCTCCGCGCTGGAGGAGATCGACGCGAAGGAACGATCCGAAGGCCTGGAATGAAGCCGGCGCAGGCCGGTGGTGGTCGCGTCCCGGTCTATGCGGCATGGGTCCCGCTGACGGGGCCGCTGATCGAGACGGCGCGCTAGACGCTTTCCTGTAGGGCCATCAGGGCCAGGAAGGTGTCGACATCGATGCCCGCGGCGCGAAAATCCGGAGCGTCCGGATAGCGGCTCGCAGCGCGCGCGCGCTGCTGCATATCCCGGGTGGTTTCCAGCAGCCAAGCGGCGCAGGCGTCGCGCAGCGCGGGCTGGACGGCCGGCCAGGCGCGCGCGGCCGCCGCGTCGAAACCGCTCCGGGACAGGGCAAGGAAGCTCCGGACGATGGACGCGCCGTCCCGGGCCTCGATCGCCTTCTGCAACGCCGCCGCATGCTGCGCGAGCAACTGCTCGCGCACTGCGTCGAGCTGCCTGTCCAGACAGTCCCGGGCGTGGCGATAGCCCGGTTGGCTGGTATCGCCGACGGCCACGGTCATAAAGGCCTGGAGGCTGCTCAGCTGTTGCAGTGCGGTGGCGGGATCGCGCGCGCGTTGGCGCAGCTGACGGCAGAAATCCTCGAGCTGTTGCGGCGAAAGCCGCATCGAGAAGAGACCGGCGCTTGGCATAAAGAATAATTGCTCCGCGGCTGTGGATGCAGGTTAGGCAGCGGAAGTGCCGCCCGCGTTGACCTGCGTCAATTCAGTTTTACCCGTACTGTTCGATGATCAGCGCTTTCTTATATTCATTGGTTCGCCGCTGCGAGGCGGTACGGACGGAGGCAAGCGCATGCGCCGTACGCAATTCCGGGTGGTGGATACCGGTCTCAATACCGCCGAGGTCAACATCACCTTGGACCAACGCTGGCTGGCGGGTCACGTGCGCGGCGAACGCGAAAACCTGTTGCGCTTTCATCGCAGCACCCCCAGCGCCTGGGTCGGCCTGCATCAATGGCCGGAGCGTGAGCTGCGGCTGCTCTATTGTCATCGCAAAGGCATCGAGGTGGTACGGCGGCTCACCGGTGGCGGTGCGCTGTACGTGGATCCGGGGCAACTCGGGTTCAGCCTGATGCTGAAATGGAGCGAACGCTTCGCCGCGATCGGCGAGGCGGGGCTGGTGCGACGCGGCTGCGAGGCGGTCGTCGAGGCCTTGCGGGGACTGGGCCTGGACGCGCGTTTCAAGGCGCCGAACGACGTCGAGGTCGGGGGCCGCAAGC
>JBAYTM010000220.1:0-4794 GCA_041675685.1 Thiohalobacteraceae bacterium | reverse complement strand
GCCGACGGCCGAGCCGGCGTTGCGGCAGGCTCCTTGGGCGCTGCGGGAGTCGGGCTGGCTGGCTTGATCACCGCCGGGGGCGGCGCCACCGCCGCCGGTCGAGTCGCCGGGACGACCGCGGCAGTGACCGCGGCAGACTCCGTCGACGCCGGCAGCATCCAGAGCGCGCCGCCCGCGCCTATGCCTCCCAATGCGAGACCGGCGAGCAAGCCCCACCAGAGGCCGGTACGTCGCGGCGCAGGTTCGTCACGGGGCGCCGCCTGCGGAGGCGAGCCGGCGCCCTGCGACCGTTGCTCCTGTTGCGTCTGGAGTTTCTGACGCAGCTGAGCCACCTCCTGCTGCGCCAATTCTTGTAGCTGCATCGCCTCGTCGACACGGACCTGGGCGTCTGCGAGCTGCACTTGCATCGCCGCGACCTCATCGATCGCCTGCTGCTTGGGCGCCGCTTCCGCGATCGCCTGTTCGCGCCATTGGTCGGCGTTGGCCAGCGCGGTGCGTGCCTCCTCGCGGGCCTCGTCCAGCAGCAGCCGCAGCCGTTCCAACTCCTCGTCGGCGGGGTCGCCGGCGCTCAGTTTACGGGCCGCCTTCAGGTCGTCCTTCAGCTGCACCAACTGCCGCTGCATGGCCTCGATGTCCGTCGTGGTGGCAACGCGCAGCTGCTCCAGTTCGGTGTTGAGTGCCTGCTGCTGCGCCTCGGCCGCTGCGCGCGCCTCGGCCAACCGGCTTTCGAGCGACTGCTGCGCGGCTTGGGATTGCGTCAGCGCCTGCTCGCGTTCCTCGAGCGCCGCCTGCGCCTGCGTCAGGGCCTTTTCGGTCTCGGCGCGGGCGTCTGCGTATTCCGACTCGGCCGCCTGCGCCAGATTTTCGCGTTCGCTCTGCGCGCGCGCCAGCGCGGCACGCGCGCCATCCAGCTCTGAACGCAACTCCCGCAGCTGATGCTCTGCCTCGCCGCGTACGCGTGTTTCGGCCTCGCTGAGCACTTGGCGTTGCTCGGCCTCGAGCCGATCCCGCGCGGCTTGCGCCTCCTGCGTCGCCGCCGACATCTCGTTGAGGCGGACCTCGATCTCGGCGCGGGCGGCATCACTTTCCTGTACTCGGACCTGTGCGGTGTGCAGCTCGTCACGCAGCTGCGCCAAGGCCGTCAGTTGCTCGTCCTGGCTCGACGCCGCGTCGGCTTGCTGGGCGTTCAACTGTTCGAGTTGCGCACGCGCCTCGGTCAGCGCCTGCTCCGTGGCGGCATGACGCGCCTGCAGATCAGACAGGGACTGCTCACGTTCGGCAAGCGTGTGCTGTGCGTCGTCTTTGGCGGCTGCCAGCTTTGCCTCGACGTCGGCAAGCCGCTGCTCGGCATCGTCGGCAACGCTCGTCTGCGCCTCGACGAGCTCTGCGATCTGCGCGCGCAAGGCGTCGCTTTCGGACTGGCGCTCAGTCTGCGCCTCGATCTTGGCGCGTTCGGCTTCGGCAAGCCGTGCCTCGAGCTGCTGCAACGCTTCGACCGTCTGCGTCTGTGCCGCCTCGGCGGTCTCCAGCTCGGTTACGCGCGACCGGGCGGCGGCCAGTTCGTTACGCAGCTCCTCTTGGCCGGACGCCGCCTGTGCCCCTTCGTCCCGCGCGTCCCGCAGCTCGTCGCGCGCCTGCGCTAGTGCGGCCTCCAAATGCTGCACCTGTTCGCCGGCGCTCGACTCCAACTCCCGAATTCGCGCCCGCGCCTGTTCGAGTGCTTCGTCGGTGCCGCGACCGTCCGCGGCCAGCCTGTCCCGTTCGTTCCGTAGCGCCTCCTGTTCCGCGGCAACGGCCTCGTGCTGCCGACGCAAGTCGGCAAGCTCCGCTTCCAGCCGCGTCGCCTGTGCACCGGCCTCGGACTGCAGCGTTTCTATGCGCGCCTGTGCCTCCGCGAGCCGCTGTTGCAGCTCGTCGTACGCCTGTGCCGATCCTGTCTGCGCCGACTGAATCGCATCGCGTTCAGCGGTCAAGGCGACGATAGCGCTTTGCGCCGCCTCCTGCTGCTCGGTCTGCGCGGATTGAGCATTGGCCAACTGGGCCTCGAGCTCCGCACGAAGGGTCGACTGTTCCGCCAGTCGAGTCTGTAGTTCCTCCAGTTGTTGCGTTACGGCGGCCTGCGCCTGTGTCAGGGCCTCGGTGTGCGCGGTCGCATGTTCCGCCAGTTGGCGTTCCGCCTCGCCCTGCGCCTGCTCCAGCGCCGCCTCGAGTTCCTGGATGCGCCGTGCTTGCTCGGTTTGAGCTTCGCCGGTCTGCTGCTGTGCCGCCTGCAATGTCTCTTCGAGGGCTTCGATCCGGGCCAGACGCTCCTCGGCCTGCAGCGCCTGTGGGCGCAACGAGGCCACTTCTTCCTGCAACTTGATGCGCTCGGCATCGATGTTGGCCTGCTGCCGCGCCTGTTCGACCCCGGCGGCTTCGAGCTCCGCGAGTCGGGATTGCAGGGTGGCCGCCTCCGCGTTCAGCTGTTGCTCGCGCGCGCGCAGCTCGGCCAACTCCGCCTCCAGCGCCTGGCTCTGGCCGCGCACGGAATCGGCTTCCTGAAGCTGCGCACCGACCGACGCGCGCAACTCCTCGACGGCCGCCTGCGCCGTAGCGGCGTCGGTGCGTGCACCCGCAAGTATCTGCTCCAGCTCCAGGATCTGCTCGCGCGCCTCGTCGCGCACGCGATCCAGTTCTTCGCGCAATTCGTCGACCTGGCCATCGAGTCGGGTACGGCGATTTTCCAGCTCGACGTTCTCGGCCTGCAGGGCGGCAATCTGCTCCTGCAGCGCAGCTGTCGCCTCGCCGTCATCCGCGGCGACCGAGGCTGCAGCGGTGGCGGATGGCTTCAGGGCAACAACGCCCGCCGCCGCCGGGTCGTCCGCCGCATCACCTCCAGCTTGAGTCGAAGCGCCTGTCAGGGCGTCGGGCGGAACACCCGCAAGGCCGTCACCCAGGACATACACTTCGAAGCCACGCTGGCTGAGCACGAAGGCTGCGCTGGCGCTGCGACGCCCGGTGTCGCAGCAGACGATGTAGGGATGCGACGCGCTCAGGCCGTTCGCTTCGAGACGCAAAGCCGACAACGGAATATTGCGGCTGTCCGGGATATGGACATTTTCGAACTCGCCGGGCAAGCGGACGTCGAGCCAGACCGCTCCTTTGGCCGCCTTGGCCGCCGCGCCGGTGTAATTCAACTTGTTGAGCAGCGGTTCCCTCAGCAGCTCGACGAAGTCTTTCTTCGCCAAACGCATCAGCGCGCCGTCGGTCAACATGGTGATGGTCGCGTTGCGCTTGGCGTCCGAAACCAGGGCGTCTTCGCCGAAGGCATCGCCATTGGTCAGCTCCGCGAGCTTGACCTCCTTGGCATTGGCCGACGGCTTGCGGGTCACCATGCAGCGGCCATGTTTGATGATATAGAAGTAGTCGCCTTCACCGCCCTGACTGATGATGACGTCGCCCGCGCTGACCGGCACGGTTTCGACGCGCATCAGCAGGCTCTGGATGTTCGACGGCGGCAGTTTGAGGAAGGCCTGCGACTGCAGGATACGGGTCATCCAGTCGTCGTCGTCGTCGTCGTCGATCTCCGACACTTCGTAACCGGACGACTGATCCCAGGTGAGCATGATGTCGAGGAGGCTGGAATCGACCCGGGCGACAATCACATTGGTCTTGGCGCGCGCAGTCACTGGGCGCGGCTGCTGGTGGGCGAGCGGATGGCGGCTGGCGTTGCTGCCGGCACTTACGGCGCCGACGATCTCTTTTTTCGCGAGTAGGCTGATCTCGCCCGATAGCAGATAGACCGATTGATTGTCCCGATCGCCTTCCTTGAAGACCAGGCGCCCCGCACGCACCTCTTCAATGACAGTCTTCTGCGCCACCTCGTTGAAGTGCACGGGCGACAACGCATTGAACGGGACGAGAGTCTGAAGGGTTTTCTTATCAATAATTTTTTGCGCCGCGCTCATACCAACCCATCGCGAGAATTTCTAAAAATCCATAAATTAGTCAAGCAGATGGTGCACAGCTGCCCACTTGGGTCTAGCGGCCGCAGGTGCCGATGCTTAAGCCTCGGAAGACACGTCCGGGGCGGCGCCTTCGAGCTGCGGGCCGTACCCCGGAGGGGGCCCGAAAAACATCTGCAAGTAAGTCTCGGCCGGTAGCCGTTTTACTTTGCCCATACCTCCCGGCTTGCGATCGAATTCACAGTCCGCGAAACCCAGGCCGACACCTCCGCGCGCATCCGGACGGGGACGCCGGACGGAACCGGCTTGGCTCCCATAAGGCGCGGATGCAGGCCGCGCAGGCTCCCTCCGGCAGTGCGCGGCGGTGCGCGCGAAGGCATCGGGCGCTCTTGCGTGCGGGTCGCCGCTACGCCACGGCGCGACGCATTGCGTGGCCGTCGCGGCGACCCGCCTTGCGGCCGTATCGGCAGTGCGCTGCGCGAAAAACACTGTAATTACAGCCTCGAATCGGCCCATGCTTGCGAGGCGAACACACGGCATCTCGGGCGAGGGCGCCGATCACTGCCCTTTCAAACGACGAAAAGCGCTCTCACGCGACGCCCCTGACATGCCGCAAACACTGCTATTCAAGGCTAAAAGCTTCCCCCGCGAAATTATTGTGCTATCTTATGCGGCGTTGGATAACGACCTGCTGGAAAACATAGAGGAGCACACTGAATGGCTGCGAAGAAGAAAGCTGCTGGTAAGACCGCCAAGAAGAATGCCGTCAAGGCATCGAACTCTCCGACCACCAAGTCCGAAACCATGGGCTATATCGCCGACCAAACCGGCTTGACCAAGCGCGACGTCG
>JBAYTM010000219.1:0-4815 GCA_041675685.1 Thiohalobacteraceae bacterium | reverse complement strand
TGACCCCGGGTTCGATCGACTGCAGAACCTTTTCGAGGGACTCCAGATCCTGGTGTTTGAAGGTACGCAACTTGGCGCCCGCGAGGGTGCAACCGTCGATCACGCTGGCGTGCACCAGCTTGTCCACGATGACGACATCGTCCTTCGACAGCAACGCGCTCAGCACGCCGAGGTTCGCCATATAGCCGCTCTGGAAGATCAACACCGATTCGACCTGCTTGAACTCCGCCAGACTCTGCTCCAGCCTGATGTGCAGCTCGTTGGTGCCGTTCAGTATGCGGCTGCCGCTGGTGCTGTTGCCCCATTGCCGGATGGCCGCGGCGCCGGCCCGGGCCAGCCGTGGGTCTGCGGCCAGGCCGAGGTAGTTGTTGGCGGCGAGCATGAGTTTCTCGGCGCCCTTTGAAAACACCGTTCCAGGGCCCATGGCGTCGATCTTGCGCATACCGAGGGCGAGGTGTTCCGGTTTGACCCGATCGAGCGCCTCGCGCCGTTTGACCGCGCGCGTCTTGGCGAACAGGTCAGGGTTGGTATTGGTTGTTGTGAAGCCAGTTTCCAAGAATGCTTGTACGGCCATGCGGCCTCCTCTAGACGATGCGCGTGTAGTCCGATGCCTTACCCGTCCGTGGTCGATAAAAACGGTTGAAGCGACCTGCTTCGCCAAGGTTATGTATAGAGTAACCACCGGCGCTTTACATCTGGGCTGAGGTCTAGACTTACATTGGACGAAGGTCTAAGGATTACAGGCTGTAGGTCCCGGGCATTGCGCGAGTGGCCCGGAACCCGGACAAAAAAAAGGGCGGTGGAAAAATCCACCGCCCGAGCTTCCCGACTTGTATGCCTCAGCGCGAATCGGGATCGCGCGTACGCCTTATAGGTTTCCGACCGGCACTCCCTGCAGCGGCTGGATCTCCGGATTGCCATAGAGATACGGCGGCAACGGCTCCAGCAGGTTGATGCGGCCGGTCACAGGCTCGACGATGCCCTGCTCGACGAGGTACCGCGAAACCACATCGGTCGCGTCGGTGGTCATGCCCATGGGGTCGGTGACGACATCCACCTCACCCGTGGTCATGATGCCGTTGACGAACTGCGGGTTCTGTTCGAACCAGTATCCCGCGTAGGTGTACTCGGCGGTCAGATCCAAGGGTTCCCAGGTGTTGGTGCCCCAACGCATCACCTCGATATTGGTGAGGCGGCTGCCCTTCGGTGCATAGGGGTCCAAGTCTGCACGCACGCCGCTGTAGCCGAAGAACCACCCGCCCGTCCAGAGGAACACATCGTCGTTGAACGCGCCGTCCGCCGAGTTCTCCATCTGGTTCTTCAACTGCTGACCGAGAATGGTGATCTTGGCGATCTGCGGGCCGACCGGCATGTAATGGAACAGGTCCTCGAGCAGGATCTCACCCGGTTCGACGTGCGTCCCATAACGGAAACCACGGATCGACCCGATGTCCGCCTCGGCCTGATCGCGGAAGGCGTCCGCCAGGAAGTCGTGCGAAGTGCCCTCGATCACGCCCGGCAGCGCTTCCTGCGAGAAGTTGCCCCGGTAAAGACCGGTCGCCGTGTAGCCCTCCACCGTATCGATCGGACGCTCCAGTACCGTCTGGTTGATGGGATTGTCATGCGGCTGGAACCCGCCGTCGGAGACGAACGGGAAGCGCTCTTCCTCGACCTGCGCCGCGATGAGCGGATGCGCCGGGATGGACTCCGACGTCACCGTGTGCCACTCGTACTCCTTGGAGACGATCTGCTTGCCCCGCATGTTGAGCGTCACCTCGGCCACCTGCGTGCCGTCCTGCCCCGCCTCCGAGATCAAGGTCCCGTTGGTGGAATAGATCGGCTCCGGCGTCTCCTCGTGCATATCGGACGACAGCAGCACGTCGATGCCCGGATAGCGGTTGGCAAGATCGATGTTCTTGGCCAGCCCGTATTCGGACAGCAACACCACCACGTCCGCCCGCTCCTGATTACGCACCACGTCGATCCACCCGGGAAGCTCGTCGCCCTCGCCCGTGAAGATCAGACCCTCGGTGCGCCACGCGCCCAGGGCATTGATCGCGCGTTCGCTCGATATGCCCAGGATGGCCACCCGAATGCCGTTGACGTTCTTCATGATGTACGGCGGAAGGACCAGCTCGCCAGCCCGCTCCGGGTACAGTTCGTCGCTGTAATACACGTTCATGGCGACCGCACCCCAACGTCCGCTGCCGAACAGTTCGACAAAGCGCTCGGTGCCGTAGACGTAATCCCAGTTGCCCGGGGCGAAACCGTCGATGCCGAACAGGTCGAGAATGTCGACCACCGCCTGGCCCTCGGTGTACAGCGCCTCCGCGCCACCTTGGATGGTGTCGCCGGTGTTGAACAGCAGCGTCCTGCGCGGATTGTCCGCCTCGATCTCCTGGATCAACGTGTACATATGGGCCAGGCCACCCTCCAGCTGGCCGTTACCGTCGCTGCGCAGGTTCGGGCGTGGTATGAGGTGCCCGTGGATGTCACCCATCTGGATCAGCGTCAGTTGACGCGGGATATTTCCAGGCGGGTCATTCTGCCCTGGAGGCTGACCGCCAGGGCCACCAGGTCCGCCTGGCCCGCCGCCGGGACCACCTGCCCATGCCGGAGCGCCGGGTACTCCGCCCGGCGCGGCCGAGGCCGCCCCAAGCGGGATGAGAGTCGCAAGGGCCAACGCCGCGGCCGCATGCAAAACGCGGTCGAGTCCGCGCCGCCTGTCAGCTTGTTTCATCATGATTCCTCCTGTTCCATCCGTTGGCGCGGGAATCCGCACATGCCTTCCCGTCACACGTTTTCGTCACCGCCCAGGCCACCCTCGTTGAAGACCGGACGCGGGAAAGCGGTATCCGTGTCTTCGTTGCCGCGGTAGTAGTCGCCGTAGGCCTCGTTGAGTTCCATGAACTCGAAGGCTCGGGCTGCATTGACGCGTTCGACGTACTCCGGCCAGATCTGATCGAAGTCGCCGATGACCGCAACGCGGCTATTGCCGGTGTCGCCCACGAATACCAGGCCGTTACTACGGTCGACCGCGAGACCCCAGGGCTCGAAGTAACGCGCCTGCAACGCCGGACCGCTGCGCCGGCCGTCCTCGCCATCGCCCGAATAGGTGCTGACGGTGCCGCCGACCATGGGGTCGCCACTCGGCGTGATCAGGCGAATGCGGTTGTTGAAGCGATCGGCCATGTACAGGTTGCCGGCGTTGTCGCGGTCGACCTGCGAAGGACCGTTGAAACGCGCGGAAAGCGCAGGGCCGTCGGCGAAGGTGCCCTGTCTCTGACCCACCATCACGATGCCGGCGTAGGTACTGACGAGACCTTCCTGCAGGTCGATCGCGCGGATGACGTTGTTGTCGCGCTCGGCGACGTACAGGTAACGCTCGTCCTCGCTCAACGCCAAACCGCAGGGGCCGCGGAAGGTCGCCGTATTGACCGGGCCATTGTTCGCGCCGGGCGAGTACGTCAGCGGTGCGCACCCCGCCAGGTCGCCGGCCGGCGGCACACCGGCCACCGTCACCACCGCCCAGGTCCCGTCACCGTTGGGCACTACTTTGCGGATGAGGAAGTTGTCACGGTCGGCGAAGTAGGTGGTGTCAACACCGTGCCAGCCGGTGTTCAGGCGTGCCGTCACCAGGGTCAGCGGGCGGTTAAGACGGGCGTTCGTACCGATCGGCTGATCGCCGTTGAAGCGGTTCTTGCAGTTGCCCTGACCCGCGATGGTCACGACGGAACCGTCCTGCATCACGTGGCGAATCGCGTTGTTCTCGCGGTCGCCCACGAGATAGGTGCCATCGCTCAGCTTGTCGATGTCGTTGGGGCTGTTGTAGTTCGCCTCCATGGCCGGGCCATCCCTGAAGGGATACATCTGGACACTGCCGGAGAACACCGTCACGTCGCCGAGGTTCGAGACGTTGCGGATGACTGCATTGCGCGCGTCCGCGACTTTCAGGCTACCGTTGTCTTCGACATAGATACCGGTCGCCGGATAGAACAACGCGAACAGCGCCGGGCCGTTGCGGAGTCCGGGCCAGAAATTGCCCGCGTAGTCGAGCGACCAGAGCCCGGTGCCGTTGGGCGGTGTCGGAAGGGGGAACCCGCCTGGAACCCCACCCCCCTGGCCGGGCGGAGTACCCTGGCCCGGTGGCGTGCCACCCGGTGGTCCGTTGCCGCGCTCCCAGCCCGGCGGCGTAAAGGGCGGGGCCGCCGAGACGGCACCGACAGCACCCAGCGCCGCGGCCGCGCCGGCTGTCTGGAGGAACTTTCTGCGCGAGAGGCCGCTCTTGGACTCTGTAGTGTCGGTCTCGGGTGCGGCGTTCTGTTCGTTCTCTGGATCACGGTCTTTGTTCATGTCTGACCTCCGACGAAAAAGACATGTTGATTAGGTGGATCTCACGCGTCGATTCTTCTCGACCCCTACATCCCCAACAAGCCGCCGAATAGGAGGTACCCGCAGCGCGCATACCTCCTGAATACCGGGTATCCGCTGTGGCGGCGATTGTGATTGGCATTGGAAGACGCGCACGCCGAAATCCACTGTTGCGGTTGGATGGCGAACGGATCAGCGTGGGTCAAATTGACCGCGGAGATTCGGTCAGCGGCTCTCGGCTTCGTCGTCGGCGCCAGACGCGACGGACGCAACGCACCGACCTTCGAAGCGCGAAAAAGAATCAAACAACGCATGGACCGGATTGGACGGGCCACCAACGGGAACCCGCGTGGCCGGGCGTTGGACGGGAATTACCGATCCGGTGAAAGAGGCGCACGCGACAGTGCCGCCGAAAGACTCGAGTGATCGAGGGCGCGAGTCGAG
>JBAYTM010000218.1:0-4835 GCA_041675685.1 Thiohalobacteraceae bacterium | reverse complement strand
GCGTAAAACGTTGACGTCCCATACATTTCTCCAATTCTCATGCCCAAAGGGCTCTCTTCAGAATTGGACCAGTTTTTCCAAGGCAGACCAAAGGACTGACGCAATGGATACCGCTGAATTCACTGTCATTGCTCGTGATGGTTTGAAGGGCTCGCTTGCTGCGCCAGCCGGTATCAGTCTCACAGGGGCCTTGCGTGACGCAGCCTACGATAACCTGCTTGCACTTTGCGGCCGCTGCTGCACTTGCGCAACCTGCCACGTGATAGTCGACGAGGGTGACGATCCGCTGCGCCGCGTCAGCGGTGCGGACGAGGATGACCTCCTCGACAGTTCGGACCATCGCGCTCCAGGCTCGAGACTTATTCGCCAATTGATCCTTGATGCCGCCGCCGCCGCCGGGATGGTCGTTCGTATCGCAGCAGAAGATTGACCGTGAGCAGCGCCGACGTCGTCATTGTGGGCGCGGGGCACGCCGGGGCCCAAGCCGCCATCGCACTCAGAGCGAACGGCTTTACCGGCGCCGTGACCATCATCGGACGCGAGAACGAGCCGCCCTACGAGCGTCCGCCGCTATCCAAGGAATACTTTGCCCGTGAAAAGACTTTCGAGCGGCTCTACATCCGACCGCCGCAGTTCTGGATCGAAAAGAACGTAGACCTTAGGCTTGGAGTGGAAGTAATCTCGGTAGATCCGGCGGCGAGAAGCCTGACTCT
This sequence comes from Thiohalobacteraceae bacterium, assembly GCA_041675685.1. Taxonomy (GTDB): domain Bacteria; phylum Pseudomonadota; class Gammaproteobacteria; order Thiohalobacterales; family Thiohalobacteraceae; genus JAHJQQ01. The sequence goes on along the minus strand of JBAYTM010000218.1, from coordinate 4,122 downwards.
TTCGGACGGCAGCGCCTATTTCTACGGCAAGCTGATCTGGGCGACCGGAGGCGATCCGCGCCGTCTGGCCTGCAAGGGCGCCGACCTCATGGGTCTCCACGTCGTGCGCACCCGCGCCGATTGCGACCAGCTGATGGGCGAAATCCACGGCGGGGTTAGGAACATCGTGATCATCGGCGGCGGCTACATCGGCCTCGAGGCCGCGGCGGTGCTGACCAAGCTCGGCTGCAATGTCATCCTGCTAGAAGCCCTGCCGCGCGTCTTGGCTCGCGTCGCCGGACCGGACCTATCCGCCTTCTACGAGAAGGAGCACCGCGACCACGGCGTGGACCTGCGAACCAATGTCGTGGTCGAATCGATCGAGGGGAGTGGTCGCGTAACCGGCGTGAAGCTGGCCAACGGTGAACTAATCCCGGCCGAGGCCGTCATCGTCGGTATCGGCATCGTCCCCGCCATCGCCCCGCTGATCGCCGCAGGCGCGGTCGGGGCCAACGGGGTCGAAATCGACGAATTCTGCCGCACCTCACTGCCCGATGTCTATGCCGTGGGCGACTGCGCTGCATTCGCCTGCGATTTTGCCGAGGGCATGGCGATGCGGGTCGAATCGGTCCAGAACGCCAATGACCAGGCCTCCTGCGTCGCCAAGGCGATCTGCGGCGATGTGCAGCCATATCACGCCCTGCCGTGGTTCTGGTCGAACCAGTACGACCTTAAGCTGCAGACCGCCGGGCTTTCCGTGGGCTACGACGCGACAGTGACCCGAGGCGATCCGGCAACGCGGTCGTTCTCGGTTGTCTACTTCAAGCGCAGCAAGGTCATCGCGCTCGACTGCGTTAACGCCGTCAAAGACTATGTCCAGGGCCGCAAACTGGTCGAGGCCGGCGTCTCGCCCGACCCGGCGCAAGTGGCCGATCCGAGTATCCCGCTGAAGGATTTGGCATTACGATGAGCCGAGAATCATTGCCCGATATTTTTGACGAGAATTTGGGCCGCAACGGCCCCTTGTTGCCGATCCTGCACGAGGTCCAGGATGCTTTCGGCTGCGGCTAGGCGGAGGCCGAACTCGAGGTTGCCGGGCGCGCACAATCTCAACATGACCGAGGTGCACGGGGGGCCCGTTCAACCACCACTTCACAGCAGCGCTCGACCTGCAGCCCCGCGTCCAATCATGCGGGGCGGTGGCTTTCGAGGCGCGGGTCGAGCACGCCGGCTGGAAGGTAGATCGTGTCTCCTCCTGGGGCATGCATTGGCTGGAACCGCTGGTCGAGGTGAACGGTGTCGGCAGGGGTAAGGTGACGCCCGACCGGGTGGCCGAAGTCAACGCAGGGAGCGCGAACGACCTCTACATCGGCCATGCCCCCACCTATCCTTGGATCACCGGCCAGTAGCGCCTCACCTTCGCTCGCGCAGGCAAGACCCGGCCGCTCGGCCTGGAAGACTACGAGGCGACTGGCGGATGGCAGGCGTTTGATCGCTCGCGCTCGATGGCACCCGCCGAAATCGTCGCCGAACTCAGCGCCTCGGACCTGTGTGGGTGCGGGCTTCCCGGCGGGGATCAAGTGGCAGACCGTGCTCGGCGCGCCGCGCACGGAGAAGAACGTCGTCGGCAATGCCGACGAAAGCGACAACTGACCTTAGCCGACGGCATACTGGTCGAAGGCGATCCGTTACAACTGGACGAAGGCCAACAGCCCTGTCTGAACTGCGGTGGGGCTGCCTGCCCCAAGCCCCCGATGCCGAGGTGTGTTCGTCCGTAATTGCACTTCCCTTTATCCCGCGATTGTTGGCCCGGGACCTTCCTGAAGTAGCAAAATGCGAGTCGCTCGCGCCATCCCTCCTTGCTTTGACGCGCTGGTCATTGTCATTATTGCCGGACACGAAACTCTCGGATTGCAATGCCACTTCCGAATTGCGCCGATCGGACAAAGGCCGCACTCAAAATAAAATCACACTCCTCGCTTGCAGCCCGGTCTTAAGGATTTCCATAGCCGTGTTGACCTCGTACAGGCTAATCCGTTCGCCAATCAGGCCGTCAAGATCCAGCTGGCCGCGCATGTACATCTCCGCGAAGCGCGGGATGTCGCGCACGAACGGCGATGCTCCCATGATTACCCCTTGGATGCGCAGTTCATTGGCCACGGTCTTGAACGCAGACAGCGGCAGGGTCATGTCGGGCCGCGATGCCCCGACCATCGTCAGCTGTCCGCCGCGGGCCAGCATGTCGATGCTCTGGACGATGGTCTCGGCACGTCCGATTACCTCGAACGCATAGTCCGCCCCGCCGCCCGTGACCTGACGGACAAGGTCGACAGCGTCGGGACCGCCGGCGACCACATCGGTTGCGCCCATTTTGCGCGCCAGTTCCAGCTTTGCGGACGCGAGATCGACGGCAACGATCTGGCTCGCCCCGCTGATGCGAGCGCCCTGGATCACGTTCAGCCCGACACCGCCGCAGCCGACCACGACGACCTTGCTGCCCGGCAGCACTTGCGCCCGGTTGATTACGGCGCCGAGGCCGGTCACGACGCCGCACCCAAGCAATGCCGCGCGATCAAGAGGGAGGTCGCGATCTACCGCGACGAGGTAGTTCTGGTGAACCAGCGCCATTTCGGCGAAGCCACCGATCTGCATGCCCTGCATCACCGGCTGGCTGCGCATCGACAGACGCGGACGGCTTTCGGCGCCCCGGCGGGGCTTGTCCGCGCACAGGTGGTTCCTGCCCGACACGCAGGGCGTGCAGTGTCCGCAGAAGCCCGACGCGCAGGCGACCACATGATCGCCGGGTCGGACGGTGGTCACATCGCTGCCCACTGCCTCGACGATCCCGGCCACTTCGTGTCCGAACACGGCGGGCCCGGAGAAGGGGAGATCGCCGTTCAGGTAATGCAGGTCGCTGTGGCAGATGCCCGAGGCCACGACCCGTACAAGCACCTCATCATCGGCGGGCAGATCGATATCGACATCCTCGATGCTCATCGGGGCGCGTGGCTGATGCGCAACGGCAGCTTTCATCGGTGTTTGTCCTGATCGTCAGTGAGAGGTCGCGCGGCCCGCCGTGACCGGACCGGCATCGCGCAACGGCTTGAGGGCAATCCCGAAGCAGAGCGCGATGGTCGGGGCAAGGCAGGCGATGCAGATCATGATCGAGGTGCCGACCATCAGCGGGTCGCGGAAAACTTTGTCGGTCAGCAAGCCCACGAGCAGCGGCCCGGCGAGTGTCCCGGTCGTCGCACAGGCCAGCCCCACGAAAGCGGCGGCCTTGCCGCGCAACCGGCTCGGCGTGATGCCGACCAGCGCGGTCAGCGGCAGGCTGACGTAGCCAGAGATGACGAATGTATAGAGGCCCGCGAGCATGACCGCGGTATTCGGTGAATCGACAAGCAGCGCCGTGATGCCGACCGGTGCGCCCAGCAGCACCGCAAACAGCGGGTAGCGCAGGTGCGCGTCACTGATGCCCCGCCGGAACAACCAGTCAGTCGCCGCGCCGTGGATCGGCATGCCGATGAGCGGGCCGACCAGAAATGCGCTGCCCAGCAGGCTGCCGGCGGTGGTCTCGTCCCAGCCGTGCACGCGGGTCAGATAGCTCGGCATCCACGCGATCAGGGTATATGCCATCGTGATCAACAGGAATACGCCCAGATGATGGCCCGCGAAGAAGCGCGGATTGTCGCGAATGAAACGGATATAGTCGCGATAGCTGGCACCGTCCCGGCCGCGGGTCGGGTCCGTGCCGCGCCGCAGAGGTTCCCGGACCGAATATATCAGCGGAATGAACAGCAGCCCCGGAAGGCCGACCACCACGAAGATCAACTGCCAGCCCTTCAGATCGCCCAGCAGCGGGACGTCGTAGATGACCGTCGGCGCGATCCACAAGGTCAGCAGGCCGCCGACGATCAGGGCAGCACCTTGCCCTGCCTTGAAGCCCATGCTGGCAAGCGCCATCGGCAAGGCAAGTTTCTGACGGGGGAACAGGTCGCTCAGCAGCGACGAGTTGGCCGGTGCCAGTGTGGCGTCCCCCGCGCCGACGAAACACCGGGCAATGAACAGCTCGGTATAGGTACGAGCCATCCCGGTCGCGACCGTTGCGAAACTCCATACCGCGATACCAGCAGCCACAATGGG
>JBAYTM010000217.1:0-4838 GCA_041675685.1 Thiohalobacteraceae bacterium | reverse complement strand
GATCTGGTCGGCGACAAAATCGAGGAACTGCTCTTCGTTCAACGACTGTCCGGACAGATTGATGGAGAGTTCGACGGGCCGCCCACGACGCGCCTGAATGGCCGCGAGCTGTACGGCACGGCTCACCACCCAGCGGTCGATCGCCGCCATCAGCTGGAAGCGCTCCGCCGCGGCGATGAAGACGCCCGGAGAGATGTACTCGCCGTCCGGATCGCGCATGCGCGCGAGGATCTCGTAGTGCGGCAAGGTCGTCGCCTCCCGTACCGGCACGATGATCTGTGCAAACAATTCGAAGCTGCCGTCATGCAGCGCGCGCTGCACGGCGGATACCATGCGCATCTCATCCCGGCGGCGGCTCAGTTCGGCATCGTCCGGGCGGTACACGTGGACGCGGTTGCGGCCATCGTCCTTGGCCGCGTAGCAGGCCATATCGGCGGCGGCCAGCGCCTCCGCAGCGGTCCCGATCGCGGGCGAGAGCTCCACCACCCCGATGCTCACGCCGATCTGAAAGGTTTTGCCCGCCCACTCGAAACGAAACGCATTGACGACATCGCGCAGTTCCTGAACGATCTCCAGCGCCCGGCCCAGAGAGCAATACGTCAATAGCAGACCGAATTCGTCCCCGCCCAGGCGCGCCAGCAGGTCCGACTTGTGGAGCCGCTCGCGCAGATGGGCGGTGAGCTGCTGCAGCAGCCGGTCCCCGGCCGCGTGACCGCAGGTGTCGTTGACCACTTTGAACTGATCGAGATCCAGATAGCAGAGCGTGTGCTCCTGCTCGTCGCATTCGCCGCATTCCAGTGCGCGCGCAACCTCGCGATCGAATTCACGACGGTTGTACAGACCGGTGAGGGGGTCGTGACAGGCCTGATAGGTCAACTCGCGCTGTAGATTGCGCGCAACGCTGACATCGTGGAACACCACGACGGCGCCGCGCACTTCGCCCTGACGGCCATGGATCGGCGCCGCCGATTCGACGATCGGGATGGTCATGCCCGTGCGCAGCAATGTGGCGCAGTCGAGCTCGACGGTCCGGTTCTCGCGCAGACAGAGCAAGACGCTGTGTTCCAGCGACGCACCGGTGTCTTCGTCCACCAGCGGCATAACCTCGGCAAGAAACAGACCCTGCACATCGACCAGATCCAAGCCCAGCAATCGCTGGGCCACCGGGTTCATGTAAGTCACGCGGGCGTTGTGATTGGTGGTGATGACGCCATCGCCAATGGAGTGCAATGTGACCTCGGCCAGTTCCCGGGACCGCTGTGCCTCCAGCTCCGTCCGGCGAACCGCGTCCAGCGCCTCATCGATGAACTGCGCGAGGTAACCGAACTCGTCGGTACGCGCACTGGAAAACCGGGCACCGCCCTGGCCTTCCGAGATGCGCCGCGCAGTGTCCGCCATTTCCGTCATCGGCCGCGTAAGCACGCGCGCCAACACCTTCCTGAGCGCGATACCGAACAACAGCAACAACGCGCCGAGGCTCAGCAATACCCGACTGCGCTCGGCGTGCAGGGACTGGTCGATGTTCGGGAAACGTACGCCGACCTGGATATCGGGCGATGCCGGGCCGTTGAGGCCGCGCAGCGAACGCGTGAACGACTGCGGTCCCGCGTCCTGGTACGCAGGACCGTAGTCGGCCAGGACGCGATCCCCGAGCTCGATGCGCGCACCGACTTCGACGTGCTCTCCGAGCAGTTCGGCCAGCGCGGCATCCAGTGCGGCTGGATCCAGGCCGTGCTCATGCAGGCGTTGATCCAGCCGATAGGCGATGGCATCGGTCAACGCGGCGCGCGCGGTGCGGGTATCGGCCTCGCGGTCTTTCAGCAGCAGTACGGCAACCACCAGTCCGGCGACGATCAGTCCCCAGAAGACGATCACCGTAACCTTGGTGGAAAGACTCGCGGCGGTAGCGACGCTATGCGGGACTGCTGCCATCGATCAGTACATCCCGACCCAGCGCAGCGCCTGCACCATCGGACAGATGCCGCTCAGTCCGGCGCCGATCAGTGCAAAGCCGATGAACCAGGGCAGCCACCAGAGCAGCCCCGGCCAGGCGAACAGGGCCAACGCCAGCAGACCGGCAAGCAGCAGGCGCAGTGCCCGTTCGGCCTCGAACGGCACCCGGCATGCCGGAGGGTTGGCGGCCGGCGCGCCGCGTAGCCGCTCGATCAACATGGGCAGACGCCAGTTGGTCAGGCCTTCGAACAGCAGCACGAGGAGCAGCGCGTGCATTGCGCCCGGCGCGGCGAGCAAAAGGCTGACTACCAGCCAAATGCCGATCACGAGGCGAAAACTGCGTTCGGTCATACCGTTCTCCAGGCAAAACTCTGCCGGAGAATCAGCGGCGTCACGGAAGGGATCTTTAATTTCTCTTTACATACAGACCCTTAGGAATCATCAATCCGTAGCCTCCGTGCGCCCCGGCGGCCATCTCGAATTGACTTAAGACAAGGTTCGAGGCGAAACCCGCGCCTAGAGTGAGCGCCATCGACGGCAACCCCCGAACCCGCTGCCATGCCGAAAGAACTCCAAGACCGCCGCCTGCTCAGCCGTATGGGCTTTTTCATCTTGTTCGTCCTGGCGCCGCCCCTGAACCTGTTCCGACTGGACCTCTACGAGGGGCATTTCATTCTGCTCGGCCTCGACTGGACGCTCGGGCTCGACCCCTTCCTGCGCGGCGAGGCCGGCGTCGGCGATGCGGCGATGAATCTGTTCCTGCGCGGTTTCCTCCCGTTGCTGCTGCTCGGCGGCGGCCTGCTGTGGGTGGCCTGGCGCTACGGTCGTCTGTATTGCGGCTGGCTCTGCCCGCACTTTTCCGTGGTCGAGGTGATCAACAGCCTGATGCGCCGCGCGAGCGGCAAGCCGACGCTCTGGGAGAAGAAGCCGCTGCCGGAGCGCCAACCGGACGGCAGTATGCTGCGAGCCGACCGGCGCTACTGGCCGATCACCCTGGTGGCGGTCGGTGTATTCGCCTTCCTCTGGGCACTGACGCTGCTCACCTATCTGCTGCCGCCCGACCAGATATACACGAACCTCTTCAGTGGCAACCTGACCCGTAATCAGTCGGTGTTCCTCGGCGCCGGCACGCTCGCCTTCACCGTCGAATTCCTGTTCGCGCGCCACCTGTTCTGCCGCTACGGGTGCGCGGTCGGGCTGTTCCAAAGTCTGGTCTGGATGGTCAATAAGCGCGCCATGGTGGTCGGCTTCGACGGCGCCCGCGCCTCCGCCTGCGCCAGCTGCAACGCCGCCTGCGACAACGCCTGCCCGATGCGCCTCAAACCGCGTGCGATCAAGCGTCAGATGTTCACCTGCACGCAGTGCGCCCAATGCGTCAGCGCCTGCACCGAAGTGCAGGCCCCACACAACGCGCCATCGCTGTTACAGTGGGTCAGCGACGAATGCGCCTTGCAGGTGTCGGATCGCGAACACGGGCGCCCGCGCCGCGATTCGAGCAGCTGCTTTCGTGGAGTTGCGGTGCGGGTGGAAAGGAGTTTTGAACCGCCAAGGCGCGAAGGAAATCTTATTTGAACCGCCGAGGCGCCACGAAAACTTTAGTTGCACCGCCAAGGCGCCAAGGAAATGCTTGTTGTATAGGGGGCGCTTCTGGTCAGTCATTCCGGTGAATCCGGAACCCAAGGCGCCCAGGACACTGGATTCCGGCATGCGCCGGAATGACGGCCAACGATTTTCGTGGAGCTTTAGCGGTTCGAACCAGATTTCCTCGGCACCCTCCGCGCCCCGGCCTTTCATATAAGATCTTCTTGGCGCCTTGGCGTCTTGGCGGTGCAACTAAAGTTTTCTTGGCGCCTTGGCGTCGTGGCTGTTCAACTTAGATTCTCTTGGCGCCCTCAGCGTCTTGGCGGTTCAGCGAATCCGCCGCAAAAGGTAAACGAATGGAAGAGCATGTCGGACAACTTTGGCACCGCCTCATCACGCGGGCCGCGCGCAGTGACTACCCGGACGCGCAGGTGACGCTGGATGCGGTGCGGCGTCCCGTGTCCATGCTGTTTCGTGCCCTGGGTGGCGATGCCGGACTGCGCATCCAGGCAGTCAATGCGAGCGCAACCACGGCGCGGCGCGGATTGCTGGCGCGGATCGCCGGCATCGGCGCACAGGTCGAGCTCGCCTGGCGCGACGAGCAGGCGTTACGGCTTCCGGAACAACTCGCGGCGTTTCCGACCCCGCAGCTGAACCGCGAACTCTATTTATGGCTGGCGGCGCTCGCCGCACAGGATGCCCCGGCAAACCTGCCTTGGCTGGCCTACAGTCAGGCGCTGACGCAAACGGCTTTGGCGCGCTTCCCAGGATTGCAGTCGCGTTATGACCGTCTGGTCGCCGCGCAGCTCGCATTGCGACCGGATCCAGACCGACTGCCCGCCGACGAGGCCGCGCAGGAACGTGCGGTGCAGGCGGCGTTGCAACGGCCCGGCAGCGTAGAGCGCCTGCCGCCGGCGCGACGTCCGCCGCAGCCGGTGCTGCTCTGGTTGCACCCCTTTCCGCCGCAACTCACCCCCGATGCCGCGCAGGACCCCGGCGACGATGCCGCCGGTGAAGGCGGCAACAGCCAGTGCCGCGAAGACGGCCGGCGGCGCGCCGCCGAACGCGTCGCGGCGCCGGAGCGCGACCGCGGTCTGCTGGCGCTGCGCTTCGATGCGATCTTCGGTTGGGCGGAACACGCGCGCGTAGACCGCGGCACCGAAGACAACGAGGACATGGACGAGGCCGCGCGCGAGGCGGAGGATATGGATTCGCTCAGCGTGGCGCGCGACCAGCGTCGCACCGGCGCGCGCATCCGCTTCGACTTGGACCTGCCCTCCGCCGCACAGGACGAGATGCCGCTC
>JBAYTM010000216.1:0-4886 GCA_041675685.1 Thiohalobacteraceae bacterium | reverse complement strand
GACCTCCGAACTGGAAGACCGCTACGAAGACCTGCGCTTCAGCCCGTACGGCACCGCCTTCCTGACCGACGCGATCATTGTGCAGCGATACATCGAGGTCGAAAGCCGCCTGCGGCGCGTCATGGCCGTGGTAAAGGTGCGCGCCAGTACGCACTCGGACGAGCTGCGTCTGTATCAAATCAATGAAGACGGCATCAGCATCGGTGAAATGCTCAGTGATCAGGAAGGACTGCTGGGTGGAAGGCCGACCCGGCGCGGGGGGGGGGGGGATGACGCAAACAGAGGTTTTGAAGATGACTGAGCGCGCACCTGCGGCGCCGCCGGTGCGCGAACGCCCCGACCAACGCAAACTGGCCACGGTTACCCGCACGCTCGCTCAGCTCAATGCGAACGTGGACGAGCGCCGCGCGGAACTCATGACCTTGCGGCGCGAACTGGCGGAGGTGCCGCGCGATTTCAGTGCCTCGCCCGCCAGCCTGCTCGTGGAGGCCAATCAACAGCTGGTACTCGCCGCGCTGCTTGCGGAGGCCATCGCCGAGTCGGCCGTTGGCAATCTGGACGAACTGGCGCGCGCCAGTCAACGCGACGTGCTGACCGATACGCCGAACCGCGCGCTGATGCTCGATCGGCTGGAAACCGCCATCGCCATGGCGAAGCGGCACCGGACGCGCATCGCGGTACTCTTTGTCGATCTGGATCACTTCAAGCAGATCAACGACCGGCTGGGCCACGCGGGCGGTGACGAAGTGCTGCAACTGACTGCGCGTCGTCTGGAACAGGCGGTACGCGATTCGGACACCGTCAGCCGCCACAGCGGCGACGAGTTTCTTGTGTTGTTGTCCGAGGTATCGCAGCCGGACGATGCCGCCCTGATCGCGGAGAAGATGCTTGCGACCCTTGCCGCGCCCGCCCGGGTCGTGGATCAGGTGTTGTCGCTATCGGCAAGTATCGGTATCGCCATCTACCCCGAAGACGGCGAATACGCGGCGACCCTCATCAGCCAGGCCGACGCCGCCATGTACCGCGCCAAGCGCGGCGGTGGCCAGGCTTTTGAGTTTCACAGTGCGCTGAGCCCGAGCGACGACGAAACCCATGAACTGTCCATCACCGGCGCGCTGGAGCTGCCGGCGCCCCTCCTCGAACTGCCGCCGGAGCAGGATTCCCGTCTACGCGACTTGCGCGAGGCGAACGAACAACTGGTGATTGCGGCGCTGACCGCACAGGAGCTGGAGGCACACGCGGCGGAAGCGCACCGCCGACAGATCAAGTTTCTGGCGATGGTGGCCCACGAGTTGCGCAATCCGTTGACGCCGATCCGAACCGTCGCCGACATACTCAAACACGGTCGCCCGGACGCGGCGATGCTGGCGCAGCTGCAAGCCATCATTGAAGGCCAGGTGGCCCACATGGCGCGGCTCATCGACGACCTGCTCGATGGCTCACGCCTCAGTACAGGCAAATTCCGGCTCGATCGCAGCACCGTCGACGCCATCGGCGCGCTCAGACAGGCCGTCGACACCTGCCGCCCGGAGATGGAGATGCGACGGCAGCGGCTGCTGGCCCCGCTGCCGATAGGCCCGCTGAAGGTGCAGGGCGATCCGGTGCGGCTCGCCCAGATCTTCAGCAATCTGTTGGACAACGCGTCCAAGTACACGCCGGAAGGCGGCGAGATCGCGCTTGCCGTGGAGGAAATCAACCGTGCCTTGGTGATCACCATCTCCGACAACGGCATCGGTATCACCGCGGATACCCTACCCTACATTTTCGATCTATTCGTTCAGGACAACAGCGCGCTATCCCGTCGCAACGGCGGCCTTGGTATCGGCCTCGCGGTCGTTCGCGAGCTGGTCGAGGCACATGACGGCACCGTCGTGGTCTGGAGCCCGGGCCGGAACCTCGGTAGCAAATTTATCGTCACCTTGCCGATGGCGGATGAGTTCGCTGCAACCTGAATTCCAGGACCGTCGCCGACGACTTATCCTGGAAACAACGTCGATCCGGGTGGCCGACGAGAATCAGGCTTTACGCGCGCTCACCAACAGCAGCACGCCGCCGATGACGGCGCCGATCGCCGCCCAAAGCGGGATGTTCACCTGTTGCCGCTCTTTGACTTCGAGATGCAATGCGCCGACATCCGCGCTGTGCGTCTCCTTGGTATAGCTGAAGCCTCCGTAAGCGAGGCCGGACAGGCCGCCGACGATCAGCACGATGGCCAGTATCTTGAGTGCGTCCATGAGGACCTCCGACTAGATTGCGCTGCGGCCACGGATCACCCGCATCAGAACTACGACGATGGCGATCACCAGCAGAACGTGGATGAAGCCACCGATGGTGTATGACGACACCATACCCAGCAGCCAAAGGATGACTAACAGTATTGCAACGGTTTCAAGCATCTCTTATTTGTCGCCACTGGTCGCTGACAGTGCCAGCACGATGCCGGACGCGAGTACCAATTTGCGGTAACGGGTATACATGAGGTTTTTCTCCAGGAGATGACAGGTCGAGGACCATCGTATAAACCGCCGTACGACGGTCCCGAAAAAGGGACAATGCTATTGTTGGTGAGGCTGCCGCGCGTCGACGCGGAAACGAGGGAACTACCTAGAACTTGTTCTTTTCGAAGAACGTCCTGATCTGCGCATCGGCTTCGGCGCCCAGGATCGCGTAGCGTTCACGGACTGGGCCGAGCGACTTATACGCGTGCTCTTCTGGCTCCAGCAAGGCATTCTCGCTCGACTCGTCCCATATCCGCTCGGCGGCGCCGTCACGCCGGTTCCGCCACTGGTCTTGGACGGCGTCCGTCCCGAGCGGTCTCATGAGCCGTTATGCTCGTCCCTTGCGGCATCTAATGCGGTAGGTGCGCGGTGGTCCGTCGGAACTCGCAGTAAGGGCGCCTTGAGGGCGTCGGACCGCGGTTCGGCGGTGCGAATGAAGTTCGTGAAGATCTGCGCCTTGTCATAGGGGCCCGCCCTGTGGGTCCGGCCGACCGTTTTGCCGCTATTCGCGTTCCGTACGATGGGCATGTTCATGATGATGACCTCTCACTGATTCCAGTGGATCGCATGATTGCGCAGCACCGGGATAGAGAGAGTGACCGTAAATCGGCACCCCGTCGGTGCGCTGCCGCGCTTAGGGGGCCGATCTCATACCAATACGTTGCGTTGGGCGCGGTAGCGCGTGCCGTTCTGCGGGATTCTGTTCGCGGGTCTTGCGGGACGCTTCGACCCGGCCGGGAAAAGAGTCGTCAGGGGTCCACGGCGTGAAAAGGATCCCCGCGCGGGACATCGGATAGCAGACGGTCGAACTCCGTTTTGACCACCGCGTAGCACTCGCACACCGCCTTCTCCAACCCCGGCCGATCCAGCACCTCGATGCGGCCGCGGCTGTAGCGGATGAGGCCTGCCCGCTGCAGATTGCCCGCGGCCTCGGTAACGCCTTCGCGGCGCACGCCGAGCATATTGGCGATCAGTTCCTGCGTCATGGTCAGCGTATTCGAGGGCAGGCGATCGAGACTCAACAGCAGCCAACGGCACAACTGCTGCTCGACCGAATGATGGCGATTGCAGACCGCGGTCTGGGTCATCTGCGTGATCAGCGCCTGGGTGTAGCGCAACAGCAGCCGCAGCACCGGCCCCGCCCGGTTGAACTCCCGCTTCAGCAGCTCCGCCTTAAGTCGAAACCCGTGACCCGCGCTCTGCACGACGGCCCGGCTGGGCGTGGTCTCTCCGCCCATGAACAACGAAATACCCAGTATTCCCTCATTGCCGACGACTGCGATTTCGGCCGATGCCCCGTCTTCCAAAACGTACAGCAGCGAGACAATGGAGGTGGTCGGAAAATAGACGTGCTGCAGCTGGCCGCCGGACTCGTAAAGCGCATCACCGAGCGGCATCTCGATCAGTTCCAGGTGCGGCGACAGGCGATCGAACTCGGCGGCGGGCAATGCGGCGAGCAGATGGTTTTGGGTCGGGCTATGGGGCGGGGACATCAGCGGGCTCCGGAGCTAGGGTCCCCGATGGGGAGACGAGAGAGGCGGTGCACTTCGGGCAAAGTACGGTAGCGCACAGACGCCTTCGGGATCGACCCGTACCCTGTGTCTATAACGTATGGCAGTCCCGCGTCAGAACGCGGGCGCTGACCCTGCCGGGGGCGTCGATGGGGTATTCAGTCGACGAGCGGTTACTCAAGCAAAGCGTCACATAGAGACACTCTCATGAAAACAATCAAACAATTCACGATCAGTGCACTGGTCGCAGCACTGCTGCTCGGCGTCGCCGGTTGCACAGGCATGTCGCAGCGCGACAAGAATACCGCAATCGGCGCCGGCGTGGGCGCTGTCGGCGGCGCTGTCATCACCGACGGCAGCACGGCCGGGACCATCGGCGGCGCCGCTGTCGGCGGGATCATCGGCAACCAGATCGACAAAGACGACAACTAGCGTCCCCGAGGACGTTATGCGCCGGCTCACTACGACCGGCGCAGCGCCGGGTCGCGTGTCCGGACATGGCGACGTCGCGACGATCTGACCCGAAGCGCTACCACGACCAAAAGGATATCCGCATGGAAACTCGAGTCGACAAATTTCCCCGTCCCCTGCTGTGGACCGCAGGGGTCGCCGTGATCCTGTTCAGTGCGGTCGGCACCGCCGCCATCATGGGCTGGATCCCGGCATCGATGGGCGGTCCCGGCGAGGCCTCGACATCCGTCGCGGAGCAAGCACCTAGCGTTGCCGCCAGCCGGCCCGCCGAAACCCTGGTGCGGTGCTCGAGCTGTGGAGTCGTCGAATCGTCGCGGGCGGTCACGACGAGCGGCGAAGGCAGCGGACTCGGTGCCGCCGGCGGCGCCGTGGTGGGCGGCCTGCTCGGCAACCAGGTCGGCGGCGG
>JBAYTM010000215.1:0-4892 GCA_041675685.1 Thiohalobacteraceae bacterium | reverse complement strand
ATCGATGGCGACGTAGGTGACTCTGGCCTCGGTGACCTTCAGGTGTTCCGCACCACCGCCGCGATCGCGTTCCGCGTAGACCTCCACCTGCACCGTCATCGAGGTTCGCCCGACCCGCACCACGTCCGCATAACAGCTGACCAGATCGCCCACGAACACCGGCTGATGAAACTGCAGCGAGTCGACCGCGACGGTCACGACGCGACCCCTGGCGAAACGGTACGCCGCGATGCTACCGGCAATATCGACCTGCGACATGATCCAACCGCCGAAGATGTCGCCGCCTGCGTTGGTATCCGCCGGGGTCGCGACCACCCGGATGGTCGGCTGGCGTTCGTCCGCCTGCGGAGTCGGTGTATCGTTCATCGCCGGTTAATGTCCTGCGTAGAGACGCTCGACGTCGGCGCGGCAGTGTTCCAGGATGCGCTCGCGACGCAGCTTCAGGGTCGGCGTAATCAGCCCGGCGTCGATGGTCCAGGGCTCCATGTAACAGGCGACGCGGCGGATCTGCGCGTAGCCCGGGAATTCGCGAATCCGTGCCGCCACGCGTTCGAGCACCGCGGCGCACACTCGCTCGTCGTGCAGCGCCTCATCCAATCCCGAATCGACGCCCAGTCGTTCGGCTTCCAGCGGCCAGCGTTCGACGCTGAACACCACCAGAGCGCTCAGAAACGGGCGACCGTCGCCCACGACCATCACCTGCTCGAACCAGGGATCCATGGCGATCGCCATTTCCATATCCGCGGGCGGCACCTTCTCACCGTTGGCGAGCACCAGAATTTCCTTGAGACGGCCGGTGATGAAGATATGTCCCTGTTCGTCGATGCGCACGCGATCGCCGGTGTGCAGCCAACCGTCCGTATCGATCATCGCCGCGGTCGCGGCCGGGTTGTCCCAATAGCCGAGCATCACGCCCGGGCCGCGTGTCAGCAGTTCATCGCCGGAACCGACTTTCACTCCGACATCGATCAGTGGCGTGCCGACACTGGCCGGCAGATTGTCATTGAGCGAATTCCCGGAAATGACCGGGCTGGTCTCCGTCAGGCCGTAACCCTGCACGATCGGCAACCCGAGACCGATGAACAGCCGCGCGATGGCCGGCGGCAGCGGCGCGCCGCCGCATACGGCAAAGCGCATCCGACCACCGAGCTTACCGATGACCTTGGAGGCGACCAGTTTGTTGAGCACAGGCCACGCCGCCATGGCGGCATCGCGCGCGCCGCGGCCCTGCCGATACTCGAAGCGCCGCCAGCCGACCTCGACGGCGCTTTTGAACAGTTTGCGTGCCACGGGTGATTTCTCCGCAAGACCTGCCTGGATCTTGTTGTACACGCGTTCGAAGATACGTGGCACCGAAATCAGTATGGTCGGTCGTATATGCAGCAGATCTTCGCCAAGCTCCGGTATCGAACGGTTATAGGCGATGGTCGAGCCGCACATCATCGGCAGGTAATAGCCCACGGTGCGTTCGAAGGTGTGCGAGAGCGGCAGAAACGAAAGGAACAGATCATCCGGATAGACGTCGACTTTCTGTTGGGCCGCATAGGCGTTCCATAGGATGTTCTTGTGACTGAGCATCACGCCCTTGGGCCGCCCGGTCGTCCCGGAGGTATACACGATGGTCGCCAAAGCTTCGTCGTCGGCGTCTTGTGCCAGGAGCGCCGGCGCGGCGGCGGGCAACCAGGCGTCGATATGTCGCAGACGCGGATCACTGGCATCGTCGATCACCTCGACACTGAGGATGCGGACCAGAAACCCGAGTTGATCCCGCACGGTCTGCAGACGTTGCCAGTGTTCGCAGTCACCGATGAGCAACACGCGTGCGCCGGCATTCTGAAGAATATAAGCGACGTTCTCGGGACGGTCGTCCGTATACAAGGGGACCACGACCAGGCCCAATCCCAACGCCGCCTGATCCAACATCACCCATTCGCGGCAGTTGCGCAGCATCACGGCGACGCGGTCGCCCGACACCAGGCCTTCGCCCTGCAATGCGGTTTGCCAGCGCGCCACGGCGGCGCCCATCTCCGCCCACGTACTGTCTTCCCAGGTCTGCCGCTGCGCGTTGAACTGACGGTAGGCGATCCGTTCGGGGCTGCGCGCCACACGTTCACGAAACAGTCCTGCAAGGGTCCGCGCCTGCTGCGGCAAAATGACATCAGGCGTCCTGCTGCTACCAGCATCCGGCATAGTCGCTATTCCTCGGGCTCGTCCCAACCTGGGTCGGGAGTAAAGCGCGAACCATAGCGTGCGGTCAATTCGTGCAGGCGTCCGCGCAGACGCGCCGGCCCGATCGTCGCTATGTGCTGCATGGGGCCGCCGCGAAATGGCGCAAACCCCGTGCCGAAAATCATCCCGGCATCGAGCAGATCGGCGTCGGCGACGACGCCTTCCCGTAAACAGGCCTGCGCTTCGTTGAGCAGGCGCAGCAGCATACGGTCCGTGGCATCCTCCGGAACTACGCGGCTTGCATCCGGGCGCGGTTTCACCGGCTTTCCCTGGCGCCAGGTATAGAAACCGGCCTCGCTCTTGCGTCCGATACGGCCTTCCGCGACCAGTTCCTCCAGCCGCGCCGGCACCTCCACGCCAAGTGCGGCCGCCAGGATGCGCGCCACATGCAAACAGACGTCCAGGCCTACGGTGTCCGCCAGTTCGATCGGGCCCATCGGCATACCGAAGTCCACTGCGGCGCGATCGATCAGCAACGCCGGCACGCCTTCGGTCTCCAGGGCCACCGCTTCGAGGAGGTACGGCATGAGCACGCGGTTGACCAGGAAGCCGGGGGTACTGGTCACCGGCAAGGGCAGCCGATCGAGGGCGCGGGTAAAGGCCGATGCCATGTGCATCACAGCCGGCGAGGTCTGGGCGCCCTGAACGACCTCGACCAGTTGCATCTTGGCAACTGGATTGAAGAAGTGCAGGCCGACCAGCCGTTCGGGCCTGGCCAACACCGTGGCAAGCTGTTCCAACGGAATGCTGGAGGTATTGGTCGCGAGCAGAGCATGGTCGTTCAGACGCGGCTCGATGCCGCGATACAGCGCCTGCTTGACGTCCATATTCTCGAAGACCGCCTCTATCACCAGATCCGCGCGTTCGACGTAGCGGCCCTGATGATCGGCCACCAGCCGGTCCCAGGCGGCCGCCACGCGACGCGGTTCCTTGAGTCGCCGCTGGAACAGTTTTGCGGCGCGCCCCATGGCTGGCGCGATGCGTTCTGGCGACTGGTCCTGCAGAGTCACGGTGAATCCCGACAAAGCGCACCAGGCGGCAATGTCGCCGCCCATCACGCCGGCGCCGACGACATGCACGTGCTTCACCCTGCTGTCCGAGGCGCACGCCAGGCCTTTGAGTCGCTCCTGGAGAAAAAAGGCCCGTGCCAGACTCTGCGCCGTGGTTCCGGTAATGAGGTGCGCGACGGATTCCGCCTCGGCGGCCAACATCCGTTGCGGATCGTCGGCATGCTTGCGCCAGAGCTCGATCAGTGCATAGGGCGCCGGGTAATGCTCCGCGCGTGCGCGTTCGGCCGCCTTGCGTTTCAGATAGGGCGCAATCACGGGCCGCGCCCAGGCGTGATTCGACCAGCGATCCAGTCGACCGGCCCGATAGCGGGGTGGTCGGTCCCGCAAAATGCTGCACGCGGCCTTGCGCACCTGGCGTGCAGGCACGACGTAGTCGACCAGCCCCAAGCGCCGCGCCTGGCGCGCGGATACGGTCCGGCCGCTGAGCATCAGGTCCATGGCCTTTACGCCGCCCAGCAGCCGAACACTGCGCAGACTGCCGCCGAAGCCGGGGTGTATACCCAGACGCACCTCGGGAAAGCCCAGGCGTGTGCTGTCGTCGTCCTGCGCGACCCGATAGTCGCAGGCCAGCGCCAGCTCCAGGCCTCCGCCGAGACAGTAGCCCTGGATCAGCGCCAGGGTCGGACAGGGCAGCGCCTCCAGACGATCGAACGCCTGTTGACCGCGGCGTATCAGCTCCAGCGCCTGGGCCTGCGATTCGAGCGTGCGGAACGCCTGCACGTCCGCGCCGGCGATGAAGCCCTTGGATTTTCCCGACTGGATCACCAATCCGCGCGGGGGCCGTTGCTCCAACTGGCCGAGGAGGGCGACGAACTCGTCCAGCACCGCCTCGGACAGGATATTGGTCCCGCTATCGCGCTTATCGAGACACAGCCAGGCCAAACCCTCGGCGTCGATGTCCAGTCGCCAATCGGTCAACGTATCGTTCATGCAACGCCCTCCATGGCTTCCACCAGCATCGCGCCGCCCTGGCCGCCGCCGATGCACAGGCTTGCGATGCCGCGACGCGCCTGGCGTTGCCGCAGTACCTGAATCAGATGCAAGACCACGCGTGCGCCGCTGGCGCCGACCGGATGACCGAGGCTGATCCCGCCGCCGTCGACATTGAGGCGTTCCCGCGGGATCGGCGCGAAGGGCAGGTCGCGTCCGAGCTGCGTGCGGCAGAACGCGTCGTCGTTCCAGGCGGCGAGACAGCCAAGGACCTGCGCGGCAAAGGCCTCGTTGATCTCCCAGTAGTCGATATCCTGGCTATCGAAACCCTGACGCATCAGCAAGGGCGCCATCGCGTACACCGGCCCCAAGCCCATCTGCGCGGGATCGAGGCCGGCCCACTGGCTGTCCCGGATCTGCGCCAGGACCGGTAGACCATGGCGTGCGACGGCGTCTTCGGAGGCGAGGATCAACCAGGCCGCGCCGTCCGTCACCTGGGCGCTGTTGCCCGCGGTGACGTTGCCGAACGGGCGGTCGAACACCGGCTTGAGTTTGGCGAGTTGCGCCATATCCGTCTCACGGCGCAGCCCATCGTCGGCTTCGTAGCAGCGGCCTTTGGCGTCATAGATCACCTCGACTTCGTCCAGCGTCCCGGCGTCCTGT
>JBAYTM010000214.1:0-4898 GCA_041675685.1 Thiohalobacteraceae bacterium | reverse complement strand
CGTATTTCATGGCCCCGGCGATGCGCAAGGTGGTCAAGCCGACCATCGAGATCATGGGGGCGCTGCCGGCCGGCATTCTGGTGTTCCTCGCCGGACTCTGGCTGGCGCCGGTGATGGAGGCGCACCTGCCCGGTGTGTTCGCCCTGTTGCTGCTGGTGCCGGTCGGCACGCTGGTGTTCGCCTGGCTGTGGCGCCTGTTGCCCGGCGGCGTGCGGCATCGCATCCCCGACGGCTGGGAGGCGGCGCTGCTGATTCCGGTGTTGCTCGGGCTCGCCTGGCTGGCGTTCGGTATGAGTCAGCCGCTCGAGCACGCGGTCTTTGGTGGCGACATGCGCGGTTGGATGCGTGACAACCTTGGTATCGGCTTCGATCAGCGCAACGCGCTAGTGGTCGGTATCGCCATGGGCTTCGCGGTCATCCCGACCATCTTCTCCATCGCCGAGGACGCCATCTTCAGCGTACCGCGGCACCTCACCAACGGCTCGCTCGCGCTTGGCGCCACGCCCTGGCAGACGCTGATGCGCGTGGTCCTGTTGACCGCCAGCCCCGGTATCTTCTCGGCCATCATGATCGGCCTCGGCCGCGCCGTCGGCGAGACCATGATCGTGCTGATGGCGACGGGCAATACGCCGGTGATGGACATGAGTCTGTTCCAGGGCATGCGCACGCTGTCGGCGAACATCGCGGTCGAGATGCCCGAGTCCGAGGTCGGCAGCACGCATTACCGCATTCTGTTCCTGGCGGCGCTGGTACTGTTCATGTTCACCTTCGTCTTCAACACCCTCGCCGAGCTGGTCCGTCAACGCCTGCGCGGCAAGTACGCATCCCTGTGAGGCCGTCCATGGGCAGTTGGTTCAAGAGTGGCACGCCCTGGATCTGGCTGAACGCCGCCGCCGTCAGTGCCAGCCTGATCATGGTCGCCGGGCTGCTCGGGCTGATCGCCGCGCGTGGGCTGGGTCACTTCTGGCCGACCGACATCGCCGAGCTGGAATACCGTCAACCCGACGGCCAGACCGTACGCATCATCGGCGAGATCCGCGCCAAGGAAGAAGTGCCGCGCGAGCGCCTGGAGTCCGCCGGCCTCAGCGTGCCGGATGGGATCGAGACCGTCACCCGCTATCAGTTGAAGATCGGCAACCGCGACGCCTACGGACTCGATTTCACCTGGTTGCTGCGGCACGAGATCCAGAGCGAGCGCTACCCGGAGGAACTGGTCTCGGTCGAGCGCCGCGAGTGGGGCAATGCCTACGGCTACCTGCGCGAGGTGCACGAGGCGGGCGAACTGGTCGCGAGCGGCGCGGAGGCCTGGGACGCCTTGCATGCACGGCTGGAGCGCGCGCGCGGCATCGCCACCGAGATCCGCGACATCGAGCGCGGGGAGATCAGCCGCATCAATTACCAGCTCGAACAGTTGCGTCTGGAAACGCGACGCCTCGAACTGGCCGGACAGGCGGACGCCGCGGCGCTGGCCGGGATCGAAGCGCAGCGCACGGCGCTGCAAACCGAATACGCCGGTCTCCAGGAAAGCCTCACCGCGCTCTACCGTGCCATCGCGCGCGACAGCCTGGTCCTGGAAATCCAGGACGGCCGGCGCCTCGACCTGCCGCTCGCCAAGGTGATCGAGGTGTTGCGGCCGAATGCGCTCGGCGTGGTCGCCAAGCTGCGCGTCTACTTCGCCAACGTCTGGGAGTTCCTGTCCGAGGATCCGCGCGAGGCCAATACCGAGGGCGGCATCTTCCCGGCGATCTTCGGCACCGTGATGATGGTGATATTGATGTCCATCTTCGTGACGCCCTTCGGCGTGATCGCGGCGCTGTACCTGCGCGAATACGCCAAACAGGGACCGGTCACGCGCATCATCCGCATCGCCGTGAACAACCTCGCCGGCGTGCCGGCCATCGTCTACGGCGTGTTCGGTCTCGGTTTCTTCGTGTATTTTCTGGGCGGCAATATCGACGCCTTGTTTTACCCGGAGGCGCACCCGGCCCCGACCTTCGGCACGCCGGGTCTGCTGTGGGCGTCCCTGACACTGGCGCTGCTCACCGTGCCGGTGGTCATAGTCGCCACCGAAGAAGGTCTGGCGCGCATCCCCAAGGCGATCCGCGAAGGCAGTCTCGCGCTCGGCGCGACCAAGGCCGAGACGCTCTGGCGCACGGTGTTGCCGATGGCGAGCCCGGCGATGATGACCGGCCTGATCCTCGCCGTGGCACGTGCCGCCGGTGAAGTCGCGCCCTTGATGCTGGTCGGTGTCGTCAAACTCGCACCGACCCTGCCGCTCGACGGCAACGCGCCCTTCCTGCACCTGGACCGCAAGTTCATGCATCTGGGCTTTCATATCTACGACGTCGGCTTCCAGAGCCCGAACGTCGAGGCCGCGCGGCCGCTGGTGTATGCCACCGCGCTGTTGCTGGTGCTGGTAATCCTGGCGCTGAACCTCGCCGCCATCGCCATCCGCAACCGACTGCGCGAGCGCTACCGCGCGCTGGATCATTGACCTTGCGCCAGTCTTCCCCGAGAGATACGACCATGAGTGAACGCAGCATAACGACTCACGCCATCGACCCGAGCATCCTCGGCCAGAGCCATCTGAACCGGAGCCTCGCGCAGGAAGACATCTGCATCCAGGTCGAGAAGCTTGATCTGTTCTACGGCGCCAAGCAGGCCCTCAAACAGATCGACATGGAGATCCCGCGCAAGCGCGTCACGGCCTTCATCGGACCGAGCGGCTGCGGCAAGTCGACGCTGCTGCGCTGCTTCAATCGCATGAACGATCTGGTCGACGGCGTGCGCATCCAAGGCCGCATGCTGCTCGACGGCCAGGACGTTTACGCCAAGTCCGTCAACGTCGCCGACCTGCGCCGGCAGATCGGCATGGTGTTCCAGAAGCCGAACCCGTTTCCCAAGAGCATCTATGAGAACGTCGCCTACGGCCTGCGCCTGCGCGGCGTGCGCAGCCGCCGCGTGCTCGACGAGGTGGTCGAGACCGCATTGCGCGGCGCGGCGCTCTGGGACGAGGTCAAGGACCGCATGCACGACAACGCGCTCGGTCTGTCCGGCGGCCAGCAGCAGCGCCTGGTCATTGCGCGCGCGATCGCCATCGAACCCGACGTGCTGCTGCTGGACGAACCGGCCTCGGCGCTCGACCCGATCTCGACACTGAAGATCGAAGAACTCATCTACGAACTCAAATCGCGCTACACCATCGTCATCGTCACCCACAACATGCAGCAGGCGGCGCGCGTGTCCGACTATACTGCCTTCATGTACATGGGCGACCTGGTCGAGTTCGGCGACACCAACAGCATCTTCACCAATCCCGCGAAGAAGATGACCGAAGACTACATCACCGGACGTTACGGCTGATCACGCCGCACGAGGCGCACCGAAGAGGATCAAGGCAATGGACAAGAAGGGCATCGGCCAGCACATCTCGCAGCAATTCAATGCCGAGCTGGAAGACATCCGCAACCGGGTGCTGACCATGGGCGGGCTGGTCGAACAACAGATCGCCGATGCCATGACCGCGACGCTGGAAGGCGATCAGCACATGGCCGACCTCGTCATCAACAACGATCTCAAGGTCAACGCGATGGAAGTCGCGCTGGACGAGGAGTGCAACCGCGTGCTTGCGCGCCGTCAGCCCACTGCGAGCGATCTGCGCCTGGTGGTCGCCGTGATCAAGACCATCACAGATCTCGAACGCATCGGCGACGAGGCCGAGCGCATCGCACGCATGGGTCAGCACAGCGCCGGCAGCGACGAAGCGCGCGTCCACCCGGTCCAGATTCAGCACCTCGGCGACCAGGTGCGGCAGATGGTCCACGACGCCCTCGACGCCTTCGCGCGCATGGATACCGAGCTGGCCGTGCAGGTCTGGCGTCAGGATCTCAAGGTCGATGCCGAATACGAGGCCATCATGCGGCAGCTGATCACCTTCATGATGGAAGATCCGCGCTCGATCCCGCGCGTGCTGGACATCATGTGGTCGGCGCGTTCGCTCGAACGCATCGGCGACCGGGCACGCAACATCTGCGAGTACGTCATCTACTTGGTGAAGGGCAAGGACGTGCGGCATACCAGTCTGGAACACATGGAGGCGCAGGCGCGGGCGGATCATCCTTGAGCGCAGCGCCTTCGCTGGCGAGCGAAGTATAGAGGCCTGTCATTGCGAGGCGCGCAGGCCCTAAAGGTGCCTTCGGTAGCGCGGTAATCTCTTGCGTCAAGCACTCACGCGTACCCGCCCGCATGCCGGTGCGCAAAGTAACTAAAGAGACGTGTGAGTTTTGTGCTCTGTATTGTCCGTGAGGTACTACTTCGCCCTGCAAAGGGCGAAAAACAACGCCCGGGGCTACCAAGGACCTAGTGAAGGAGCCGCGACCTGATAATCCATCTCCTGACGCCTTCAAGACTCTTGCCGAGCCCGTCCAACCGGGTTGGAAGAATGCCGCGACGTCCTGACTTTGGCCGTCATCCGGCTTCCACAACATTCCGTCTGCACCGTCATTCCGGCGCAGGCCGGGATCCAGGACCGCGGCGCTGACGATGCCTCTGGATTCCGGCCTGCGCCGGAATGACGGGAAAACACAAGAGCCGCGTAGGGTGCGTCGGCGCAGCGACGCATCAGCGTGGCCTCTGGATTCCGGCCTGCGCCGGAATGACGGTAAACACAATGGCCGTGTAGGGTGCCTCCGCGCAGCGACGCATCAGGGCGGCCTCTGGATTCCGGCCTGCGCCGGAATGACGGGAAAACACAAGAGCCGCGTAGGGTGCGTCGGCGCAGCGACGCATCAGGGCGGCCTCTGGATTCCGGCCTGCGCCGGAATGACGGGAAAACACAAGAGCCGCGTAGGGTGCGTCGGCGCAGCGACGCATCAGCGTGGCCTCTGGATTCCGGCCTG
>JBAYTM010000213.1:0-4902 GCA_041675685.1 Thiohalobacteraceae bacterium | reverse complement strand
CGATCGGCTACACCGGCTACTACAAGGACCAGGAGACAAACGACTACTACGCGCAGCAGCGCTACTACCGCCCTGGCATCGGAAGGTTCACGCGAACCGACCCGTGGAGCGGAGACGAACTCAATCCGATCACGCTGAACAAGTACCTGTACGGCAATGGCAATCCTTTGCTGTTTGTCGATCCCAATGGGCTATATGGTATTTTCTTCGATGGCACCTGGAACGATGGACCCAATACCATTGGATCGAGCCAGCACACCAACGTTTACCGCTTGAGCCGGCTTTATGATCGGAAGCGTGGGGGAGATTTTGATTACCAGCTCGGCGTTGGAACCAGTCGGCTCAGCCAGGTGCCGGGTGGGGCAACGGGACTGGGTGCTCGGTCGCGCGTCAACGATGCCTACGACAGACTAGTGAACTGGTACAACAGCCCGGAAGCGCGCGAGATGCGCACCAACGACCCGGAGCGTTGGGAGCAGGCGCGGCAGATCGACGTGTTCGGCTTCAGCCGCGGCTCCGCGCAGGCGCGCGAGTTCACCAACCTGCTGAAGAAGAAGGGCATCACCAATCACGAGACGGGAGAGAAGTTCCCGGACGTGAACGTGCGCTTCCTCGGCATATTCGACACGGTAGCCGCGATGGGTCTCCCGACCAATGGCGTCAACCTCACCTACGACATGCGCGTCGATCCTTCGGCGGTGCGCAACGTGCGGCATGCGGTGGCGGCCGACGAGTTCCGGCGCAGCTTCGATCTGGTGTCCATCGGAACCGACTACGACACGATGCCGGCCGCCCACCTGAAGGAACGTTACTTCCGTGGCGCGCATTCCAGCGTGGGCGGCGGCTACGGGCCGGGCAGCCAGGGCAAGCCGAACTCGCTGGCCCGAGCCACCCTGCATTGGATACATGCGGAAGCCCGAGCGGCTGGCGTGCCGTTGGGTGACATCGTTGGCGAGGACTCGGCATTGCCGTACCTGGATCAGCTCGACGAGGACGATATCCGCACGGAACTGGTGCACGATTCCCGCCGTGGCTGGACCGGCACGCTGGAGCGGATCGAGAACAGGCAGCGGCGCACCATCTACTACCCTTCCAGCGGCAAGAAGGAGACGGTTTCCCGAGAGGAACTGGTCAGGCGCTGGCGTGCGTCGGAGCAGGGCAGCGCGTTCGTGGTCAAGGAGTCGGAGGACGAACTGATCCTTGAGCCGCTGGAGGAAAACTGATGAACAGATTTGTATCTGTACTGGCGATGTTCTGTGTTGCCGCCTTGTCAGGTTGTCATGCAGTGAAGCGATCGACGCCCTTCGATGTGGCTGTGCGGTATGTAGAGAGTCCCAGAAACGTGGAGGGTGTCAGGCTGGATGATGTACGAGTTGAGTTTGAAGGATTTTTCCACTCCTTCGGATCTGCTGGGCCTCGCAGTGGCGCAGGTCGGTACAGCATGTTCGAGGGCCGCTGGCCGAAGGTGGCAACCATTAAATGGCGATTTGACGGTGATCGCCCCTACATGCCCGACCATGAAGTGACGGTGGCGATTCCACCGCGCCTGGAGTTGGGTCCCGATGAGGAATTAACGCTCTGGTTCGATGTCGATGGCGAAGGTGTCACCGTTCGACTGAAGAAGGACGACTACGGCTGGATACGCGACGAATATCGCAAGAGAAAGTCGAAAAAGTCCGTACCGGAAAATTGCCGGGGCGCGGGCCCCGGCCCCGGCGCTTGAAAACGCCCGGCGGGTGCTCCATGTCGTCCCGATGAAAAGCACCACCAATCCCCTGCTCTGCGACGGCGGGCTGCCGCCTTTTTCCCGTATCTCCGCAGCCGATGTGGCGCCGGCCGTCACGGCCTTGCTGGAGGGCTATCGCGACGAGATCGAGCGGCTCGTCGCGGATTCCTCGGCGCGTACGTTCGATGCCCTCATGCGCCCACTGGAGCTGCAGGAAGATCGCCTCAACCGCGCTTTTTCGCCGGTTTCGCACCTGCACGGGGTGAAGGACTCGCCCGAGCTGCGCGAGGCCTACGAGGAGGCGCTGGAAAAGCTCACCGAGCACGCCACCTGGCTGGGCCAGAACCGCGCGCTCTACGAGGCGGTGAAGGCGGTGCGCGAGGCGCCGGGGTTCGAGGCCATGGCGCGTGCGCAGCGCAGCGTGGTCGAGGACAGCCTGCGCGGCTTCCGGCTCTCGGGCGTGGCGCTGGAGGGCGCGGCGCGGGAGCGCTTTGCGCAGATCCAGACCGAGCTTTCGCGGCTCACCACCCAGTTCGACAGCGCCGTGCTGGATGCCACCGACGCCTGGCATCGCGCGGTGTCGGAAGCCGAACTTGCCGGCCTGCCGGAATCGGCGCGCGCGCTGCTGGCGCAGGCGGCTGCCGATGCGGGAGAGGCCGGTCACCGCGCCACGCTCAAGGGACCGGTCGTCACCGCCATCCTGACCTTTGCCGACAGCCGCGCGCTGCGCGAGGACGTCTGGTCGGCCTACCAGACCCGCGCCTCCGATCAGGGCCCGCACGCAGGGCGGTTCGACAACGGCGGACGGATCGAGCAGATCCTGGCGTTGCGCCACGAGGCCGCGCAGCTGCTGGGGTTCGCCAATGCGGCCGAGGTGTCGCTGGCCGACAAGATGGCTGCCACGCCCGAACGTGTGCTGGGCTTCCTGCGCGATCTCGCCGCGCGCGCCAGGCCCGTGGCCGAGCGCGAGCTGGCGGAGCTTGCGCGGTTTGCCCGCGCCGAATTGGGCATCGCGACGCTCGCGCCCTGGGACATCGGCTATGCCAGCGAAAAGCTGCGTCAGCAGCGCTTCGATTTCAACGAGGAGGACATCCGGCCGTACTTCCCGGCGGAGGCTGCGATCGGCGGGCTGTTCGAGGTGGCCTCGCGGCTGTTCGGGTTGAAGTTCGCGTCGCGTGAGGATGTCGATCTGTGGCATCCGGATGCGCGCTACTTCGATGTGCTCGATGCCGACGGCAGCGTGCGTGCGGGTTTCTATGTCGATCTCTACGCCCGCGCCGGCAAGCGCGGCGGTGCCTGGATGGACGTATGCCGCAGCCGGGTTCGCATCGGCGAGGTGCAGCAGCGGCCGGTGGCCTATCTGGTGTGCAATTTCGCTCCGCCGGCGGCCGGTGCGCCGGCGCTGCTGACGCACGACGACGTGGTGACCCTGTTCCACGAGTTCGGCCACGGCCTGCATCACATGCTCACTGAAGTGGATCTGCCCTCGGTGGGCGGCATCGAGGGCGTGGAGTGGGACGCGGTGGAGCTGCCCAGCCAGCTGCTGGAGAACTTCGCCTGGCGGCGTGAATCGCTTGATCTCTTCGCGCGCCACTGGAAAACCGGCGAGCCGCTGCCACAGGCGCTGCTGGACAGGATGCTGGCCGCGCGCCACTTCCACGCCGGCCTGTTCCTGGTGCGCCAGATCGAGTTCGCGCTGTTCGATTTTCGCGCGCATCTGGAGTACGACCCGGCACGCGGCGCGCGCACGCTGGAACTGCTGGAAGAAGTGCGCGAGGCGGTCGCGGTGATCCGGCCGCCGTCGTGGGCGCGCTTCCCGCATGCCTTCACACACGTGTTTTCGGGCGGCTACGCGGCCGGCTACTACAGCTATCTGTGGGCCGAGGTGCTGGCCGCCGATGCCTTCGCGGCGTTCGAGGAAGAGGGCGTCTTCGCGCCCGCACCCGGGGCGCGCTATCGCCGCGAGATCCTCGCCGTCGGCGGTTCGCGCCCGGCGCTGGAGAGCTTCATCGCCTTCCGGGGGCGCGAGCCGGATCCGGGCGCGCTGCTGCGCAGCTACGGGCTGGCGGCCTGATACGCCGGCCCGTCCCGCGAATCAGAACGGCCACAGCTTGGGGATCATGACGATCCCGATGAGCCAGAAGATCAGGTTAAGCGGCAGGCCGACCTTCATGAAGTCCACGAAGCGGTAGCCGCCGGCGTTGTAGACCATGGTGTTGGTCTGGTAGCCCACCGGGGTGGCGAAGCTGGTACCCGCGGCGAAGGTCACGGCGATGAGGAACGGGGTGGCGTCCACGCCCATGAGGTGGGCGGTGGACATGGCGATGGGAGTCAGCAGCACCGCCGCCGCCGCGTGGCTCATCACTTCGGACAGTATCAGCACGGCGAGGTACAGCATCGCCAGCACGACCCACGGCCCGAAGGGCTGGACCAGCCCGATCAGGTGCCGCACCAGGAATTCGGCGGCGCCGCTCTGGCTCATCGCCACGCCGAGCGGCAGCAGGCAGGCCAGCAGGATGATGATGCGCCAGTCCACGGCTTCGTAGACATCGTCACCGCTCAGGCAGCCGGCCATGACCATCACCGCGGCGCCGAGCATCGAGCTGAGGGCGATCGGCATCCAGCCCACCGCCGACACGCCGATCACCAGCGCCATCGTGACCAGCGCGAAGGGCGCGCGCCAGCCGTTGGGCTTGGAGGCGCCGCGCCGGGACAGCACGATCACGTTCTTGTCCCGGCGCAGCATCTGCATCTCGTTCTCGGGCACGATCATCAGCAGGATGTCGCCCACTGCCAGGGCCACGTCCTTGATCTTCTCGCGCAGCACCTGGCCGCGCCGCTGGATCGCGAGCACCGTCGCGTTGTGTCGCCAGATCCGGTCCACTGCTTCCATGTCGAGGCCTTCCACGCGCGAATTGGGCGCGATCATGACCTCGGTCAGGACGAGGTTGGCGTCCTTGCGCAGCTGGCGGTCCTTGAACTTGAACTCGGCCTCGATTTCCAGCCCGGCTTCCTCCCTGAGCGCATCCAGCCGCGCCCAGTCGCCGCGCGCCAGCAGGATGTCGCCGGTCTGAAGGGTCTGCGAGCGCGGCGACCACAGCTTCTTGCCGTCGCGCAGAAGTTCGAGCACGAAGACATCGAAGCGCGCCGCCAGCCGCGCCTCTTCCACCGAGGTG
>JBAYTM010000212.1:0-4905 GCA_041675685.1 Thiohalobacteraceae bacterium | reverse complement strand
GCCAGGTTGGCTCCTCGGTTGCGCACAACCTTTCAAGCGAGTTCAACGACATCACGGTCGTGGACGGCAACGCACAGGTTTTGCAGGAACTCCAGGATCGGCTGGATATCCGCACCATCCTCGGCCATGGCGCGCACCCGGACGTCCTGATCCGGGCCGGCGCCGAGGATGCCGATATGATCATCGCGGTCACCAACAGCGACGAGACCAACATGGTTGCCTGCCAGGTCGCCTATACGCTGTTTCACACGCCCACCAAGATCGCTCGGGTCCGCTCCGCGGAATATCTCAGTCGGCCGCGCCTGTTTACCGTCGACGCCCTTCCCATCGATGTATTGATCAGCCCGGAACAATTGGTCACGGACTACGTGCAGCGCCTGATCGAATACCCCGGCGCACTGCAAGTGCTGGATTTCGCCGATGGCAAGGTGCAGCTGGTCGCGGTCCGCGCCTATTACGATGGCCCGCTGATCGGCCAGGAGTTGCGGGCGCTGCGCGAGCATATGCCCAAGGTAGAGGCGCGCGTTGCGGCGATCTTCCGGCGCGGCAAGCCGATCCTCCCGGGGGGCGATACGGTCATCGAGGTCGACGACGAGGTGTTCTTCGTCGCCGCACGACAGAACATCCGCGCCGTGATGAGCGAGCTGCGAGGCGAGGACCGGCCGGTCAAACGGGTGATCCTCGCCGGCGGCGGAAATATCGGTATGCGCCTGGCAGAGGCGTTACAAAAACGCTATCAAGTAAAGATCATAGACCGCAATGCGGAGCGGACCCGGATGCTGTCCGAGCATCTGGAAAACTGCATCGTGCTACAGGGCGACGTGGCCGATTCGGAGCTGTTGCTGGAAGAAAATATCGAGAATACGGATGTGTTCTGTGCGCTGACCAACGACGAGGAGGCCAATATCCTTTCCGCCATGCTGGCCAAACGGCTCGGCGCGCGCAAGGTGATGTCGCTGATCAACCGTGCCGCCTATGCCGATTTGGTGCACAACGAGGCCATAGACATCGCATTGTCGCCGCAGCAGGCGACCATCGGCAGCCTGCTCACCCATGTGCGGCGTGGCGATGTGGTGGCCGTGCATTCCCTGCGCCGCGGCGCCGCGGAGGCGATCGAGGCCGTCGCGCATGGCGATCGCAGCAATTCCAAAGTCGTGGGTCGCACCCTTCAGGACATCAAGCTGCCGCCGGGCACGACCATCGGCGCCATCGTGCGCGGCGACCAGGTCATCATTGCGCACCATGACACGCTGATCCAAAGCGGGGATCATGTCATCCTGTTCCTGGCCGACAAGCGCCGTATACCGGACGTCGAACGCCTGTTCCAGGTCAGCGTCACCTTCCTGTAGGCGTATCCGGACGGCACGGACCGGCGGCAAGCCCTAACTTCGGAGCCATCCTCAGTGAGCATCATCGACAATTTCGAACGGATGCTGTCCAACGGACAGGACAATGCCCTGTTGCGTTACAGCCTCGGCAACGAATATCTGAAGTCCGGCGATGCGGCGGCCGCAGTGCGCCATCTGCAACGCGCTGTCGAGCACGACCGCGACTACTCGGCCGCCTGGAAACTGCTCGGCAAGGCGCATAGCGAGGCCGGCGATCCGGCCGCCGCCATGCAGGCTTACCGCACCGGCGTCGAAGTCGCGGAACGCAAGGGCGACAAGCAGGCCGCGAAAGAGATGCGGGTATTCCTGCGGCGTCTGGAAAAAAACGCCTGATTTCAGCGGTCCCGGTTTTTCTTTCAGAGAGAGGGCCGCGCAATCGCGGCATCGCCTCCCACACACAGCGTCCCGGCGGTCCCCAACCCGCAGCTAGTCTATTGGCCGGCGTGCGTCACCGATTTTTATCAATGTCCCGGTTCGGCGCGCCGGGCATGCTCGTTGCAAGACCGCGGCGCCACCTATGCGCGGCGGACTCGCGACGCACGTTCGTATCCAACCCCAACAAAACAGCGTCTTTTCGCCCCGAGGGGCGGAGTCGTCGGAACTCGATCGGGAAGCGCACGTCTTTATAACTATTCAACATGCCGTCAGGACGGAGGTCTAGTAGATGAGCGCGCCAGCCCACAGGGAATCAGGGGCTTTTCGGCTGCCGAATCAGGGCAAGCGCGGCGCCATGCGCGGTGAGATCTCCGATAAGGTCGCGTTCCTGCTATTCACCCTGTCGCTCGCCTTTCTGATATTCCTGTCCGGTACGGTCGTCATCATGGCCGACGTGTTTCCGTCGGCCTATGTCCGTGATGCGTATCGCGCCGGAACAGCGCTC
Source organism: Thiohalobacteraceae bacterium (assembly GCA_041675685.1). Taxonomy (GTDB): domain Bacteria; phylum Pseudomonadota; class Gammaproteobacteria; order Thiohalobacterales; family Thiohalobacteraceae; genus JAHJQQ01. The sequence goes on along the minus strand of JBAYTM010000212.1, from coordinate 2,637 downwards.
TATCAGAAGAGCACGCGCATCCACGATCCACTGACCAGCGACCTTTGGCGCAGCGCACGTTCCGCCGAGCGCGGCGTCACGCTGCACGATCCGGCGCGCGCGCAGGACGGGCTTACGCTGTACTCGTCGGGTCACGCGCCCATGGCGATGTTGATCGACATGAACGGCGCTGTGGTACACGAATGGCGCAAGCCTTATAGCGAAATCTGGGACAAGCAGAGCGCAGCGGTCAAACATCCGGTGCCGGACGATCAGACCTACTTCCGCAAGGCATTCGCCTTTCCGAACGGCGATCTGCTCGCCGTTTACGACGGCGTGGGCGATACGCCCTACGGTTACGGCATGGTCAAGCTCGACGCCGACTCGCGCGTGCTCTGGAAAAATCTCGACCACTTCCACCACTCCTTCGACGTCGGCGCAGACGGCCGAATCTATGGTCTGACACACGCCTATCGCTCCGATGCGCTGATCAATTCCGTCGGTTATCTGGTCGACCATCTGGCCGAGCCGGTGCTCGATGACAGTCTGGTCGTGTTGTCGCCGGGCGGCGAGATTCTGAAGAAGATCTCGCTGATCGATGCACTGAACGATTCGCCGTTCCGCCGGTTGTTGTGGCGGGTGCCGTCCTTCAGCCTGGAGGATCCGCTGCATACCAACGATGTGGACCTGCTCGATCGTGACGCTGCCGCACGGCTGGCCCAAAAGGTGCCGGTCGCCCGCGAGGGTCAGGTGCTGCTGTCGTTCCGCGAATTGGCGACCGGTGTGCTAGCGCTGCTCGACGTCGAACAGGAAAAGATCGTCTGGGTGCTGCAGGGGCAATGGTTGGCGCAGCACGATGCCGACGTCCTGCCGAACGGCAATATTCTCGTGTTCGACAACCGAGGCCATTTCGGGCCCGGCGGCCAATCGCGGCTTGCCGAAATCGACCCGGCGACCGGTGGCGTTGTCTGGACCTACGCGGGCAACGAGGCACAACCGTTCGACAGCGATATCCGCTCCGAACAGGAACTGCTTCCCAACGGCAATATTTTGATTACTGAATCCAACCCCGGTCGTATCTTCGAAATCACACGGGCCGGCGATATCGTCTGGGAGTACATCAATCCCGTGCGTGCCGGCGACGGCGATAGCCTGGTGCCGGTGGTGAGCTGGGCGCAGCGGATCGATCCCGACAGGTTGGATGTCGCCTTTCGAGGCAAGCTCAGCGCTGCATTGCAGACAACCGAGGTGAAGTCGCCATGAAACACAGAATCGCTACAGGGCTCGCGGCCGCCTGCGCGCTCCTGCTCAGTCAGGCAGCGGCGGCCTATGTCGGGCCAGGTGCGGGACTCAGCCTGCTCGGCGCCCTTTGGGGGCTCTTGTTGGCGGTTGGCGCCGCCCTCGCGTTCGTGCTGTTGTGGCCATTGCGCCGCTATCTCAAGCGGCGTTCTGCGAGCCAGGCCGCCCTCCGGGCCGCCGACGCCGAGCGCCGCCATGATGCCTCGGGCACGTAAGACCGGCGGCAGGGACCGGTATGCGCATGGGACTGCTAGATGTACCGGCGCCGCTGTTTGCCTGGCTGGACGGCCATTTGGCCGCCTTGTTGCCGCCATTGCTGCGGCTGCTGCTCTGGGGGGTGGCCGCCGGAGTCGTCTCGATGCTGTTGTATCGCGCAATTTCCCCGCAGGCCGCGATCGCGGGTGGCAAGGTAGAGCTGCTGACGGCGCGCCGCGAACTGGACCGTTATGACGGAAGCTTCGAAGGTGCCTGGCCCTTGATGCGGCGGCTGCTGCACATCGCCCTGCGCCAGGTCGGGCGGACCGGCTGGCCCGGATTGGTTGCCTCGCTGCCGGTGCTGTTCGTATTGGCTTGGCTGAGCAACGCATACGGTTACGCCTATCCGCCGTCGGGCAGCGCCCCGCAGATCGACACCATGCCGACGCAGTACGACACGCGCTGGGTGGATGCGCCGATACCGCGCATCCTGGTCAATCAGGGTGAGCGCCTGGTGGCCGATGTCCGTCTGGACCAACCGGTGCCGGTGGTGCACAAACCGCGCTGGTGGAATGTACTGCTCGGCAATCCCGCGGGTTATCTCGCGGAAGATGCCGCCGTCGACAGCATTCATATCGATCTGCCCGTCAAACATTACCTCGCCTTCGGCCCGGACTGGATGCGTGGCTGGGCACCAAGCTTTTTTGTCGCCTTGGTGATCGCCTCGCTGGCCTTGAAGGTCCTGGCACGCATCGAATGAACCGAGCGTCCTATGGCCGCAAGCGGCTCCGCTGATTTCAGTTTTCAGGTCGATCCCTGGGTGCACTTCCTGGGCGGTCTGGTGGAGCGGCGTCCCGGCCTCTGGACACGGCTCGGCAACTTCGAGACGCGCCTGCTGGAGGCAGAACTTGCCGATGTCGTCGTCAAGGCGCCGATCTACGTGGCAGGCATGGCGCGTTCCGGCAGCACGCTGTTGCTCGAGCTGCTCGAGTGGCATACGCAGACCGGCAGCCACCGGTATCGCGACTTCCCGATGTTGTACACGCCGCATCTATGGAATCGCTTTCTGGACCGCGTGCCCTTGCGCCGTCAAGCGCCCGCGGAGCGCGCGCACCAGGACGGCATCTTCGTCAGCGCGGAGAGCCCGGAAGCCTTCGAGGAGGT
>JBAYTM010000211.1:0-4916 GCA_041675685.1 Thiohalobacteraceae bacterium | reverse complement strand
AGGAAGGAGGTGTATGGGTGAAACAGGATCTAGGTGCTAGGTTCTAGGGACGAGGATTGTGCCCCGGAACCTCGGCCCTTTTTTACTGGGCGACCCGCGGCCCGTCGGTGGCGTTGAGCGCAGAGCCGACTTGCGAAGCTCGGAGGCGGAGCGGTCAGCGCCACCGACGGGGCCCCAGGTTTCCATATACGCCTTATGCAGAAGCCCCTGCCCCATCCTCGATACCGTTTGCGTATTACAGCGCGTTGCCCTCCGTGATAGCACTGGAAGGCGATGAGGTGGCTGTTACCTGCCGCCTCCGAGCTGCGCAAGTCGGCTTCAGGTAACAGCCACCTCACCGCGGACGTCGCGGCGCAAACAGCAGATCAATAGTCGTGGGAGGCTAGCTAGGCTTGAGGCCCTAGCATCCGTAGTAATCCCTATACCATTCGACGAAGCGTGCGATGCCGTCTTCGACGCTGGTCGCCGGTTTGTAGTCGACATCGCTCACCAGGTCGGTGACGTCCGCGTAGGTATCCGGTACGTCGCCCGGCTGCAGCGGCAGCAGGTTCATTTCCGCTTTCCTGCCCAGGCAGTCTTCCAGCACTTTGATGTAATGCATCAGCTCCACCGGCTGGTTGTTGCCGATGTTGTAGAGGCGATAAGGCGCCTTGCTGCTCGCCGAATCGGGGGCGTCGCTGCTCCAGTCTGGGTTCGGCGCCGCGACCCGATCCAGAATACGTACCACGCCTTCGACGATGTCGTCGATGTAGGTGAAGTCGCGGCGGTGTTTGCCGTAGTTGAAGACGTCGATGGGTTTGCCCGCCAGAATGTTGCGGGTGAACATGAACAGCGCCATATCGGGCCGTCCCCAGGGGCCGTAGACCGTGAAAAAGCGCAGCCCGGTGGTCGGCAACTGGAACAGATGACTGTAGGTATGCGCCATCAGTTCGTTGGCTTTTTTGCTGGCGGCATACAGGCTGACGGGATGGTCGACGTTGTGATGCACCGAAAACGGCATGGTGGTATTGGCGCCGTAGACCGAACTGCTGGACGCATAGACCAAGTGCTCGACGCCGTTGTGCCGGCAACCTTCGAGGATGTTCACGAAGCCGACCAGATTGGTGTCCACGTAGGCGTGCGGATTCTCCAGCGAATAGCGCACACCGGCCTGGGCAGCCAGATTCACCACGCGGTTGGGCCGATACTTGTCGAATACCTCGGCGATTGCGCTGCGGTCTTCCAAATCGACCCGCACGTCGGTGTAGGCCTTGTGCGAGCTGGTCCGCGCCAGCCGCGCCTTCTTCAACTCGACATCGTAATAGTCGTTGAGATTGTCGATGCCGATGACTTCGTCGCCGCGCGCCAGCAGGCGCAACGCCAGATTGGAGCCGATAAAACCCGCCGCTCCGGTGATCAATACCTTCATAATGTCCTCGTTTTGATAGCGTCCGTTACAGTCGGCCGTCCACCTGATCCGGCGGCAAGACATATTTTACGTCGAACAGGACGCTGTCGGACTTACCGAAGGCGCGAATCTTTTCCGCGCCCATGTCCAGGAACTGCTGATGGGAGACCGCAAGGATAATGGCGTCGTAGTGACCTGCACGGGGCTCGGCCACCGGCGTGAGCCCGTATTCATGCTGCGCCTCGGCCGCATCGACCCAGGGGTCGTAGACGTCGACCTGTGCGTGATAACCCTTGAACTCCTCGATCACGTCGATCACCCGCGTATTGCGCAGGTCGGGACAGTTTTCCTTGAACGCCAGCCCCAGGACCAGCACATTCGCTCCGGCGACATGGATGCGCTTCCGAGTCATCAGTTTCACGACAGTTTCGGCGACATGCGCGCCCATGCTGTCATTGATACGTCGCCCGGCAAGGATGACCTCGGGGTGATAACCGATCTCCTGTGCCTTGTGCGTCAGATAATAGGGATCGACGCCGATGCAATGCCCGCCGACCAAACCCGGCCGGAACGGCAGAAAATTCCATTTGGTACCCGCCGCCTTGAGCACGTCTTCGGTATCGATGCCGAGGCGCTCGAAGATCAGCGCCAGTTCATTGATCAAAGCGATGTTCACGTCGCGCTGCGTGTTCTCGATCACCTTCGCGGCTTCCGCGACGCGGATGCTGCCGGCTTTGTGGGTACCGGCGGAGATGATCCTGCGATACAGAGCGTCTACGAAATCCGCCGCCTCCGGCGTCGAACCCGACGTAACTTTGAGGATCGTGTTGACGCGATGTTCCTTGTCGCCCGGATTGATGCGCTCCGGACTGTAGCCGACGAAGAAATCGCGATTGAAGCGCAGCCCGGATTCGCGTTCCATGATCGGCACACAGACCTCTTCGGTCGCGCCCGGATAAACCGTCGACTCGAAAATCGCCACGTCGCCTTTCTTGAGTACACGTCCGATGGTGTGACTGGCGCTCTCGATCGGTCGCAGATCCGGCCGCTTGTAACGGTCGATCGGCGTGGGGACGGTTGCGATGAAGACGTTGCAGCCGGCGATATCGGCTTCGGCATCCGTGAAACTCAATCGCTTCGAATCCGCCAGCTCTTCGCTGGTGACTTCCAGCGTACTGTCACGACCCGCGCGCAATTCCGCGACGCGTTCGGCCTTGATGTCAAAGCCCAGGGTGGAAAACTGTTTGGCGAATTCAACGGCGAGTGGTAGACCAACATATCCGAGACCGACTACGGCGATCCGGACGTCTTCGAGCTTCAACATACTTGGATCCTTGAATCAAACGACCACGGCTTTTTTATTGATCGGCTCCGCGTTGAGTAGCGGACGTCCCCAGGCCCGACCGCACGGGAGCGCGCGGTAGTGTAGCCCAGCCCGGCACCGCTCGGCGAGGCGGCCGGAGCCCGGCCGACCAGACACTGTAGCGTCGGCTACGTGCCGGTCTGTACTCGGGATACTTGACTCGAGACACGCCGCCGATCAATAAGTTATGGCTCGGCGGGCCGGTGGCGGATACATCGATTTAAACGTTTGATGAATCAAACGGTTGGGAGTAGGATCGGCGCTGTTGATTATATCTACTCGTTTCTAGGGATGGTGCGACGGTGGATTCAAAAGAGTATTACACCCCCAATGAAGTCGCTCAGTTGTTCATGGTTTCGCCGGTAACGGTCCGGCAATGGGCGCAAAAAGGCCTGCTGAACGCAGCTCTCACGGCCGGTGGTCATCGCCGGTTTCTCCACCAGGAACTGATCCGCTTCGCCCACGCGCGTGGTCTGACGTTGAATTGGCCCAGCCAAGGTCTGGCCAAGATCCTCATCGTTGAAGACGACCTGCAGGTGGCGCGTTATCTGTTCGAGTTCCTGCGTGACCGGTCGGGTATCGAGGCTGTCGACATTGCCGACAGCGGTTTCGAAGCCGGACGGAAGGTGCAGAGCTTCAGCCCGAATCTCATCCTGCTGGATCTGATGATGCCCGGTATCGACGGCTTTGCTGTCTGCCGTGCCCTCAAGGCCGATCCGGCGACGCGCAACATACGCGTACTGGCGATGACGGGCTTCCCTTCGGCGGACAACATCGAACGCATCCTCGACGAGGGTGCCGAGGTCTGTCTGCAGAAGCCGGTCGAGACCGACCGTCTGCTGGAGCTGTTGCGCCTGCCGGATCGGATCGGCGGCGTGCAAGCGTACAGCTGAGAAGCGTTCACCGGGGCTACTGATCCTGCGTGGTGCCGGGCGCCGGCTCCAGGCTGCGCCACAGACAGCGTCCGTCGCTGGCGGCGTCGATGCTATCGAGCCGGGCGGCATGGGCGGCGGCCTCCGTGGCATCGGCGTAGATCACCCGCAGGCGCGGACGATCGGCCGCCAGTCGCCGCAGCGCCCGCCCGGCCTCGGCCGCCGCATCCGCGACGGCGCCCTCCAGAGACAGGGTGACCTGCCCGCCGGTCATCGCCAGATAGACGTCCGCGAGTATCTCCGCATCCAGCAACGCGCCATGCAATTCGCGCCGCGAGTTATCGACGGTGTAACGTCGGCACAAGGCGTCGAGATTGTTCTTTTGTCCGGGGTGCAGCCGGCGCGCGAGCGCGAGCGTGTCCAACACCGTGCAATGGTTGTCGATCACACCGTGCACGCCGCTGAGCAGGTGCAGTTCGTGGTTGAGGAAGCCGATGTCGAAAGGCGCGTTGTGGATGATCAATTCCGCGCCGCGGATGAACTCCAGAAAGTCATCGACGATGTCGGCGAAGCGCGGTTTGTCGGCCAGGAACTCGTTCGTTATGCCGTGAACCTCGACAGCGCCTTCATCGATGGCCCGGTCGGGTTGCAGGTATTGTTGAAAACGTCGGCCGGTCGCCCGGCGGTTGTCCAGTTCTATACAGCCGATTTCAATGATGCGGTGCCCTTCGGCCGGTTCCAGGCCGGTCGTTTCCGTGTCGAGAACGATCTGACGCATGATGCCCCCTCTATCTGCTCAGCAATTCGTCGATGGCGCGGTTGGCCAACTGGTCCGCGCGTTCGTTTTCCGGATGTCCGGCGTGCCCTTTGACCCATTGCCACTGAATCTCGTGCGGCGCGGCCAGCCGATCCAGCTCCTGCCAAAGATCCATGTTCTTGACCGGTTGGCGTGCCGCGTTCTTCCAATTCTTGCGCTTCCAACCGGCGAGCCATTCGGTAATGCCCTGCTGCACGTACTTGGAGTCCGTGGTCACCCGTACGCGGCAGGGACGCTTGAGCGCGGTCAACGCAGCAATCGCCGCCATCATCTCCATGCGGTTGTTGGTCGTGAGCTGCTCCGCGCCATAAAGCTCTTTCTCGACCCCGTTGAAGCGCAGTATCGCGCCCCAGCCGCCCGGGCCGGGGTTGCCGCGGCAGGCCCCGTCGGTGAAGATTTCCACCAGCACGTCGCTCACGACTTCTCCCGCGAATGGCTATGGCGGGTCGGCTCGATCAGCCCGCCGGGCAACAGGCT
>JBAYTM010000210.1:0-4942 GCA_041675685.1 Thiohalobacteraceae bacterium | reverse complement strand
CGGCGCAGCGCATCGGCGAGCTGTTCGGCGCCGATCCGCACCACGTCTACTTCAAAATAGTGCCGAGCACCGACCCCAACGTCACCTTCGGCATGGCGCTGTTCGTGTTCCTGCTGATGCTCTACTACTCCATCAAGATCAAGGGCGCCGGCGGCTTCTTCGGCGAGCTGGCCTTCCAGCCCTTCGGCAAGCTCGGCGCACCGGCCAACCTCGTCCTCGAGGGCGTGTCGCTGATCTCCAAGCCGGTCTCGCTGGCGCTGCGACTGTTCGGCAACATGTACGCCGGCGAAACCATCTTCATCCTCATCGCGCTGATGTACAGCGGCGGCTGGGCGTTGGGCATCTTCGGCGGCTTCCTGCAGCTCGGCTGGGCCATCTTCCATATTCTGATCATCACGTTGCAGGCGTTCATCTTCATGACCTTGACCATCGTGTATCTGGACATGGCGCACCAGGAACATCACTGATTTTTTGTATTCATCTATAACCCTTGAATCGAGTTAGGAGAGAATCATGGAAATGGCAAATGCACTGCTCTACATCGCCGGCGCTCTGATGTTGGGCCTGGGCGCGCTCGGCGCCGCGGTCGGCATCGGTATCCTGGGCGGCCGTTTCCTGGAAGGTGCCGCGCGCCAACCGGAACTGATCCCGATGTTGCGCACGCAGTTCTTCATCGTCATGGGTCTGGTCGACGCCGTGCCAATGATTGCCGTTGGTATCGCCCTGTACGTGCTGTTCGCAGTCGTCGGGGGCTGATGTCCGAGCAATCGGCTTCCACCCCGTCTTGCTACGACTCGAGGTAACGGCATGAACATCAATCTCACACTCTTCGCGCAGACCCTCGTGTTTGCGGTGTTCGTGTGGTTCGTCATGAAGTACGTCTGGCCACCGATCATGCATGCGCTGGAAACCCGCCGCACGCAGATCGCCGACGGTCTGGCCGCCGCCGAACGCGGTAAGCACGAGCAGGAACTGGCACAGAAGCGTGCCGCGGAGGTGCTGCACCAGGCCAAACAGCAGGCCCAGGAGGTCATCGCCAAGGCCGAGAAGCGCGCCGCGGAGATCATCGAAGAGGCCAAGGGCGATGCAAAGCTCGAAGGCGAGCGCATCCTGACCGCGGCCCGCGCCGAGATCGGCCAGGAAGTGAACCGCGCAAAGGAAGGTCTGCGCGCGCAGGTGGTATCGATCGCCATGGCCGGGGCCGGCAAGGTCCTGGAACGCGAAGTCGACGCCGACACCCACAACGACCTGCTGAACAAGCTGGCCGCGCAGATCTAGGCGACGACCCATGGCCGAACTCACTACCCTCGCGCGACCCTACGCCCAGGCGGTGTTCCGCCTTGCGCAGGAACAGCAGACCTTGCCGCGCTGGTCCGGCATGCTGGCGCTGGCGGCGCATATCGCGGCCGACCCGGGCGTGCGCAGGCTGCTCGACAACCCGCGCATGACTTCGGCGCAATTGAGCGAACTGTTCGTGGATATCGGCGGCGACCGTCTCGACGAGGCCGGGCGCAACCTGATCCGCGTGCTCGCCGAGGCGCGTCGGCTGACGGTGCTGCCGGAGATCTTCGGCCTGTTCGAACAGCTCAAGAATGCCGCGGAAGGCGCCATCCAGGCGCAGTTGATCACCGCCTTTCCGGCCACCGATGCGCAGAAGCAGACCATCGCCGCGGCGCTCAAGCAGCGCTTCGGCCGCGACGTGCAACTCGAATACATCACCGACCCTTCGTTGGTGGGCGGCGCCGTGGTGCGCGCCGGTGATCTCGTGATAGACGGCTCGATACGCGGCAAGCTGGCCCGCCTGGGCACGGCCCTGAATCATTGATGAGGAATGGTTATGCAACTCAATCCCACTGAAATCAGCGAGCTCATCAAAAGCCGCATCGAGAAATTCCAGACCGTCGCCGAGGCGCGCACCGAAGGCACCGTGGTGTCGCTGACCGACGGTATCGCGCGCATCCACGGCCTGGCCGACGTGATGGCCGGCGAGATGATCGAGTTCCCCGGCGATGTCTATGGCATGGCGCTGAATCTGGAGCGCGATTCGGTCGGCGCGGTGATTCTCGGCGAGTACAAGCACATCACCGAGGGCGACTCGGTCAAGTGCACCGGCAAGATCCTCGAGGTGCCGGTCGGCGAAGGCCTGCTCGGCCGCGTGGTCGACGCCCTCGGCAGTCCGATCGACGGCAAGGGCCCGATTGCCTCCAGCGAGACCTCGCCGATCGAGAAGATCGCCCCCGGCGTCATCGCGCGTAAATCGGTCGACCAGCCGGTACAGACGGGCCTGAAGGCCATCGACGCCATGGTGCCGGTCGGCCGCGGCCAGCGCGAGTTGATCATCGGCGACCGCCAGACCGGCAAATCCGCGGTCGCGATCGATGCCATCATCAATCAGAAGGGCACCGGCGTTAAGTGCATCTACGTCGCTATCGGCCAGAAGAACTCGTCGATCGCCGGCGTGGTGCGCAAGCTCGAGGAGCACGGCGCACTGGCACATACCATCATCGTTGCCGCCGCAGCGGCCGATTCGGCGGCCATGCAGTTCATCGCCCCCTATGCCGGTTGCGCGATGGGCGAGTACTTCCGCGACAACGGCGAAGACGCGTTGATCGTGTACGACGATTTGACCAAGCAGGCCTGGGCCTATCGCCAGGTGTCCTTGTTGCTCCGACGTCCGCCGGGTCGCGAAGCCTACCCGGGCGACGTGTTCTATCTGCATTCGCGTCTGCTCGAACGCGCCGCGCGCATCAATGCCGAGGAGGTCGAGAAGCGCACCAATGGACGCGTGAAGGGCAAGACCGGGTCGCTGACCGCGCTGCCGATCATCGAGACCCAGGCGGGCGACGTGTCGGCCTTCGTGCCGACCAACGTGATTTCGATCACCGACGGCCAGATCTTCCTCGAGTCCGATCTGTTCAACGCCGGCATCCGTCCCGCCATCAACGCCGGTCTGTCGGTGTCGCGCGTCGGTGGCGCGGCGCAGACCAAGATCATCAAGAAGCTCGGCGGCGGCGTGCGTCTGGCCTTGGCGCAGTATCGTGAACTCGCGGCCTTCGCGCAGTTCGCCTCGGATCTGGACGAGACCACCCGCAAGCAGCTCGAGCGCGGTCAGCGCGTCACCGAACTGATGAAGCAGAAGCAGTATGCGCCGCTGACCGTCGCCGAAATGGCGCTGTCGCTGTTCGCGGCGAACGAAGGCTTTCTGGACGACGTCGACATCAAGAAGATCGTCGACTTCGAGGCCGCCCTGCATGCCTACGCCAAGTCCAACCATGGCGCACTGATCGAACAGATCAACGCCACCGCGGACTACAACGACGAAATCGCCGCCGGCCTGCGCAAGGCCATCGACGATTTCAAGGCGAACGGAGCCTGGTAAACCACCAGGGCCGAGGGCCGAGGCACCAGGGCCGAGGGAAAATCCCTTGCCCCCTCCCTCGGCCCTAGACCCTAGAACCTAGGACCTGATTTTATGGCCGGCGCAAAAGAGATACGCACCAAGATCAAGAGCATTCAGAACACGCAGAAGATCACCAAGGCCATGGAAATGGTCGCGGCGAGCAAGATGCGCAAGGCACAGGACCGCATGCAGGCGTCGCGGCCCTATGCCGAGAAGATGCGCGCGGTCGTGGCGCACATGGCGATGGCGCATCCGGAATACCGGCACCCCTATCTGGTGACGCGCGATGCGAAGCGCGTCGGCCTGATCGTGATCTCCACCGATCGCGGCCTGTGCGGCGGCCTGAACGTCAACATGTTCAAGAGCTGCATCGCCGCGATGAAGGATTGGAAGCAGCAGGGTTACGAGATCGACGTGGTCGCGTTCGGTTCCAAGGCGTCGCAATTCTTCAAGCGCGTCGGCGGCAACGTCGTCGCACAGGCCACGCATCTGGGCGACGCCCCGGCGATCAACGAGCTGATCGGCAGCGTCAAGGTGATGCTGGACGCCTATGACGAAGGCCGGATCGACCGGCTGTATCTCGGCTACACCGACTTCGTGAACACCATGACGCAGAAGCCGCGCATCGACCAGTTGCTGCCGATCGTGCCGGATACAGACGAGCGCCTGCAGCACCACTGGGATTATCTGTACGAGCCCGATGCTCGACCGGTGATGACCGGCCTGCTGACCCGCTACATCGAGTCCCTGGTCTATCAGGGCGTGGTCGAGAACATCGCCAGCGAGCAGGCGGCGCGCATGGTCGCGATGAAGTCGGCCTCGGACAACGCCGGCGACCTGATCGACGAACTGCAACTGGTCTACAACAAGGCGCGGCAAGCGGCGATCACCCAAGAAATATCCGAGATCGTGGGTGGGGCGGCGGCTGTTTGATTGAGATACAAGAGGCAAGAGGCAAGATACAAAAGACGGAGCGCAAACGAGTGGACGCCGCAGCCAGGGCAGTTACTTGCATCTTGTCTCCTGTATCTTGCATCTCGAATTTAAGCATATAGAGGACAGCACCATGAGTTCGGGCAACATCGTTGAAATCATCGGCGCCGTGGTTGACGTGGAGTTTCCCCGCAGCGCCGTGCCCAAGGTCTATGACGCGCTCAACGTCGCCGAGGCCGGCCTGACCCTGGAAGTGCAGCAGCAGCTGGGCGACGGCATCGTGCGCACCATCGCCATGGGCTCCACCGACGGCTTGAAGCGCGGACTCGACGTCGCCAACACCGGTGCGCCGATTTCGGTGCCGGTCGGCAAGAAGACGCTCGGCCGCATCATGAACGTGCTCGGCGAGCCGGTGGACGACGCCGGTCCGATCGGCGCGGAGACCACGGCCGCCATTCACCGCAAGCCGCCGACCTTCGCAGAACAGGCCGCCGCGGTGGAGATCCTCGAGACCGGCATCAAGGTCATCGACCTGATCTGTCCCTTCGCCAAGGGCGGCAAGGTCGGTCTGTTCGGTGGCGCGGGCGTGGGCAAGACCGTCACGCTGAT
>JBAYTM010000209.1:0-5014 GCA_041675685.1 Thiohalobacteraceae bacterium | reverse complement strand
TCCGCGCTTTTCCGGCGGCGCGGAGATTGTCGGCCTGGTGTTCATCGAGGCCGATTGTACAGGCGCGCCGGGATGGGGCGAGGTACGCATCTACGGCAGCTTGGTCGTGAACGGACAGTTTGCGAGCCTCGGCCCCGGCAGTCGCCTGTTCGATATCGGCCAGCTTCCCGGCGCTCCGGCGTCGATCGAATTGCCACCGCTGGGCGTCACCCTGCTCGCCGGCAGCTGGAAGGACTTCTGAGATGCGCCCCCAGGCACGCGGATTCAGTCTCATCGAGGCGCTGCTCGCTCTGCTGCTGGTGACGCTCGGCCTGACCGGCACCGCGCGCCTGCAGGTCGGCCTGCTCGCCGCCAGCGCCAACGCCAAGGCGAGCGACGAAGCCGCCGCCTTCGCGCTCGACCAACTCGCCGAATTCCAGAACAGCGTGACCTACGCCGCGTATCGCGACGGCATCGTCGCCGGCGACGCCCTGCGCCAGGGCCTGCTCCACCAATACCGCCTCGACTGGCAAGTCGAGCATCACCTGGATCCGGACTACAAACGCGTCGCGATCCAGGTCCGCTGGCCGGCCGACGAACCGGCCCAGTCGATCCGGATCGAGACCCTGATCCCAGGCCTGGAGGTCGGACGGTTCGCGGGCCAACAACTGCAATTCTGACCGCTCACCGATCCGGCTGCCCGGCCTCCCAAGTTTTCCCCTGCCCCGCCGCTAAACCCTTCCACACCTCCGCCTCGGCCCACGCCGCTCGTCGGCTGAACCGCGCAGTTCGTCGGGAACCGCGCGACGCACGCCGGAACCCGGGAGTAGAAAGGAAGCCATGAAACAGCATAGTGGATTTACATTGATCGAGCTGATGATCACCCTCGCGATCGCGGCGATCCTGTTGACGGTCGGTATACCGTCCTTTCAGTCGATGTTCGAAATCAATCGTCTGGCGACTCAGGCCAATGAACTGGTCGGCGCCGTCAACCTGGCGCGCAGCGAGGCGATCAAGCGCGGCCAGAACGTGACCGTTCAAGCCTCGGCCGGCGGTTTCCAGAACGGCTGGTGCGTATACCTCGGGGCTGACTGCGCAGGCGCCAACATAGTGCGGCAGTTTCGCGCCATGAACCAAATGGCGGTCGCGTCCGGCGGGATAACCACGCTGGTCTTCAACGGCCAAGGTCAGAAAGCGTCACCCGCCGGCCAAGTGTCGATTCGAATATCCCCCGCGGATTGCACATCCGGTATGGCAGACCGGGCGCGCACGATCAGTATCGCGAATACCGGCAGAGCGAACACGACCGCAGGAGCCTGCCCATGAGAAAGTCGCAATCCATACTCTCCGGGCGTTCGATGAACGCAGTGGCTATCCGCCTTTCCCGCGGCTTCTCGTTAATAGAAATCCTGGTCACTGTTCTGATACTCGCCATTGGCCTGCTTGGCCTTGCAGGATTACAGGGAACCTCGCTGCGGAACAACCAAAGCGCGTACGCGCGCACGCAGGCGACGCACCTGGCCTATGAAATCGTCGACGCCATGCGCGCCAATGTCACGGTAGCACGCAGCGGCGGGTACAACGTCGGCTATGGTGCGGCACCGTCGGCAAGCGGAATAGCCCAGGCCGATCTGACGGCCTGGCGCAATCGCATTACGGCAATACTGCCATCGGGTGACGGCCAGATCGCGCAGAACGGCAATGTTTTAACCATAGGCATACGCTGGGACGATAGCCGCGGCGTGGAGGCCATTCAGGAATTTCAGGTGGTGACCCAACTATGAGCCTGCACAAACTTCCACGCGTCACACGAGACCAAAAAGGCGTCTCCCTGGTCGAAATCATGATCGCCATGGTCATCGGACTGATCCTGACCGCCGGGATCATTCAACTGTTCATGGGCAGCAAACAGACCTATCGCTTTCATGACGCGCTCTCGCGCGTGCAGGAGAACGCCCGCTTCGCCGTCGAGGCGCTGAATTACGATATCCGGATGGCGGGCAACCTCGGTTGTACCAGCTACGTCCAGAACATTACAAATACGCTGAATGCACCAGTCGACTTCAAGCCGGGCACCGGCATCCAGGGATGGGAAGCCACCGGCACCGCACCTGGAAACACGTTCGCGCTTCCTGCCGCCAATGCTGCTGTAGTGGACGCAGCCGGTGCGGGTTGGGCAACGAGCGGCGGAGCCGTCTTGGACGTGGGCACGATGTCATTACCCGGGTCCGATGTCGTGCGCATTTGGCGCGGCGACAACAATCCTGGGACGATTACCGGCATGTCGCCGGGCGCCAATACCAACTTCGACACAGAACCGGAAACGTCGGTCGAGCTGGGCGAAATCCTTTTATTGAGCGACTGTCAAAACGCTGATTTGGTGCAGGCTTGCAACGTAAGTAACATTCCAACAGGAAAGCGAATCATACTATCCGGAGGCTGCGATCCCGGAAACGACGCAAGCGAGCGTCTTTCGACACAGGTGGGTGGTCAGATCGTGCGGCTTCGAAGCTTTATCTATTTCGTCGGTAAGCGAGATAACGACCCCAACAACCCGCCAGGTTTGTTCCGCCGCCCACTCGGCGCGACGGGTGGCAGCAGCGCTGCTGCTGGCGCTGCGGAAGAAGTGGTCGAAGGTGTCGAAAGCATGCAAGTGCTCTATGGGGTCGACACCGATAACGATCGAGTCGTTAATCAATACGTAACTGCAAACAATGTCCCCGATTGGAACAACGTACTCAGCGTCCAGATTGCACTTCTCATGCGGGCCACCGAACGTGGCGACGATATCAGCGGCGCGACCACCTACGTACTGAACGGCAGCAATGCCGACGCGGCAGCCGACGGTCGCTTGAGACAGGTCTTCAATACCACCATTGCACTGCGAAACCGTGTGCCCTAGGGCGGAATACTTATGAAACGAATCAATTCAATACCCCGTTTCGTCGCCATGCCAGCCGGACAACGCGGCGCAACGCTTATCATTGCGCTGATCTTTTTGCTGCTGATGACGCTCATCGGCGTCACCTCCATGCAATCCACCACCTTGCAGGAACGTATGGCCGGCAATACCCGGGATCGGAACCTCGCGCTTCAAGCTGCCGAGGCAGGACTGCGCGAGGGCGAGAACTGGCTGGCGACGGCTGCCAACCACGTCACGGCGGAGACTGCAACTGCGCTGACAGATCCTGCCACATGGGATGGCAGCAGCCCCCATGGTGCCGCAGCGGACTTTACTCCGGCACTTGCCAGCAACCCGGTCTTCTATGTGGGACCCTCCACACAGGTGGTCTACGGCGTCAGCAGCTCCAGCATGACTGTGGAAGACTTCTACCCGGTCACCGCCTATGCGGAAGGCGGCGCAGATACCACTGCCGTGATCCTGCAATCCATGTTCAAACGCATCAACTGAGTTCGAACCGCGCGCCTCATCGCACCGCTTCGAGGAGAGACAATATGAACGCCACTCGCACCCAAAACCGGACAAAACGTCACCTCAAGGCCGCCGGCCTGTGCGTCGCGCTCGGCTTGGCGCTCGGCACACCTGTGCAGGCGGATGTGGACATCTCGAATGTGCCGCTGTTCCTGAATGCGAGTGTCGATCCGAATATTCTGTACATTCTCGACGATTCCGGCTCGATGAATCTGTCGTTCGTGCCGGATATTTGTGATGAGTGGAATACGAAACGCGCCAAATCGTCGCACTACAACACCATCTACTACGACCCGACCGTCACCTATTTGCCACCCCTCGATCATGAGGGCAACAGCCGGCCGAATGCGACCTTCACCTCGGCATGGAGGGACGGCTACTCCCAATCCGGATCGGTGAACCTGAGCAGCAGCTACCGGCCGACATGGAGCGGCAGCTCGACTGGCTGCACCAGCGGCAGCGGCTCGAACGACGCCTATTCATCCTCGACCAGCGAGGCGGCGTACTACTACGTCTTCGACGAGACGAACACCAACTGCAATGGCACGGACACTGACGAGGATTGCTATGACAAAGTCGTGGTGTCTGCGACCTCAGGCCCCAATGCAAGCGACGAGCACACCAACTTTGCCAACTGGTATTCCTACTATCGCACCCGTTTGATGGTGGCCAAGGCTGGCTCCAGTCACGCCTTCGCCACGCTGGGCACCTGGCCGCGCGTGGGTTATGGCAAGATCAATCAGGGCTCCAATACCGTCGACAGTCAGAGCACGACCACCATCCAGCGGGGCGTGAGAACCTTCGACGGAACCGATCGGGAGAATTTTTTCGACTGGTTGTTCGGTATGAACACCCAGATATACACGCCGTTGCGAAAGGCCCTCGACGCAGCGGGCCAGTACTTCACGAGAACCGATGCACGCGGCCCCTACAACACCTCGCCAGGCAGCCTGGGTGGTGACAATCTGAGCTGCCGGCAGAACTACACGATCCTGATGACGGATGGTTACTGGAACAGCGACCGGGCCGCGACTAGCAGCGCACGCAGCAACAATGACGGCAACAACGGGCCAACGATCACGGGACCGAACTCGCAGTCCTTCACCTATTCAGCAGTCTCGCCGTTCACGGATAATCGCGACGATACCCTGGCCGATGTGGCGATGTATTACTGGAAGAACGACCTGACCAATCTGACGAACAATGTGCCGACGACCCCGGAAAACCCCGCATTCTGGCAGCACATGGTGACGTTCGGTGTCGGCCTGGGCGTGCCGACCTCGATCGACCCCGATGACGCTTTCGACGCGATAGAAAGCGGCGACTCGATCACATGGCCGGACCCCAACGTCAGCTACACCGGGACGAGCGATCTACCGGCCGGCCGCGCAGACGAACTGCTGCACGCAGCCGTCAACGGCCGTGGTGGGTTCTTCAACGCCCAGAATCCAACCGATTTCGCCACCGAACTGAGCGGGATACTGAACAGCATCGTGGCGCGCGTGGAAAGCTCTTCGACCTCGGCCGCCGCCAGTTCCGCTACGCTGCAGACCGATACGCTGCTCTACACCGCCGGCTTCCGCAGCACCGACTGGTCGGGAC
>JBAYTM010000208.1:0-5038 GCA_041675685.1 Thiohalobacteraceae bacterium | reverse complement strand
TCCACCTGCCACACCATCGCCCGGTCCACTTCCACCTCCAATCCGCGCTCGGTGATGTTGCTGTTGGAGCCGATGCCGACGTAGAGAAAACGTCCATCGCGGCTCGCGGTCAGCGCCTTGGTCCAGTGATGGTTGATCGCCGATGGCAGGTCCGTGACCTTCTCCGGCGGCCCGCCGGCCCGGGTCTGGCCGTCCTGATAATCAAACCGCACCAGCGCGTCCTGGTTCGCGACGTAAAGGCTACCGTTGACCAGTGCGAGTCCGTACGGGGCGTTGAGGTCCTCGGCGAAGACGGTCTGTACTTCGTAATCGCCATCGCCGTCGCTGTCTCGCAGCAAGGTCAAACGATCGCCGCTCTCGACCGAGGTCGTTCCCTTCGCTTTGATGTAACCGGCAATCACATCCTTCGGTTTTAATTTCGGCGCATTACCGCCTCTGCCTTCGGCAACGAGGATGTCGCCGTTGGGCAGCACCAGCGTCTGGCGCGGGATATTGAGGCCAGTGGCAATGGCCGTGATTTGGTAATTCTGCGGCACGACGGGTTGCTGATCTCCCCACGGCGCCGGCTTGGCAACCTCCATGTCGGGCAGCAGCCCTCGTTGCATATCCGGAAGTTCGAGATCGGAACCATATTGCTGCGTTGAGTCGGGGTCATTGCCGCCGCATGCGCTCAGGAGTACGGGCAGAACGGCGGCGCAAAGGATGCTGAACGGCTTCATGCTCGGGCTCCCGCGCTCCAACCGCTAAGGCGGATCCAGGCGGCCGCACAGGCCAGGAGAGTGACCACTACCGAAAGGACCAGTCCTGTCGGCATGCTCGCCCAGGCGTCCCTGGCATGGACCAGCGCATTGATGAAGCCGAGAATCCAGGTCGCCAGCAGGACGAGGCTATAAGCGACCGAACGCCCGTCACGCTCGGTTCGGAACAGATCGACGATGGCGTACAACAAAGCGAAACCGCCGAAGACGAGGCCGCCGACGATCAGCCAGGACGCGAAGTTGATCCACTGTATCTGATAGCCCTGCGCGTACGCGATGTCGCTTAGCAGCGCGCCCAGGAACAGGGGAATGGTTCCGGCAAGCAGTACCGCATGCAGCGGATGCATTGTGCTACGAACGCGTTGGTCGACAGTAGCGATCACGGCGGTTTCCTCATGCCTCGTCGAGCGAAGATTTTGCGGTTTGACTCGCGCACCAGCCTCTCGAATCGGGAATAAACGACCGTACACCGCCCGAGTATAGTTCCCATGCGCTTGCCCGCCAGCGCGACGGGGGCGCGCCCGGGCCCCCAGAAGCACGTTCGAGCTTGTCCTCAGTCGCGCTATCGGAGCGGTACGGCCAGATAGGCCAGGCGGCGCCGCGCCTGACATGCAGTCACCGTATTTCCGCGCCTGCCCGCGTGGGAAAAATTACAAGGCGTGCAAATCGCACAATGCGGAGCGCGTCAAATGGTTCTCGCCTGCATGGTGCTGACGGGCTGCGTAGCACCCTGCCCGGTAATGGGGCGGGATGCGCGCGCTGCGTCTCTGTTGCGGAAATTCCGTGGCACAGTGGTTGCAACAGCGTAATCACATACGAATCGTACCGCGCGTTTTCTTCAACAACGCAATCGCGATCGTCGCCACGCCAAGTTCGACGGGCGGGGAGCGGTCGACCGTGATGCGACTTTCACTGTGGGGTGATCTATGACTCTCAGGCTCAAACCACTCGAAGATCAGACCATCGTCATCATGGGCGCCAGCTCGGGCATCGGTCTCGCGACCGCACAGAAGGCGGCCGAACGCGGTGCCCAGGTCGTTCTGGTATCCAGGAATGGCGAGGCGCTGGATAAAATTTGCGAGGACATCCGTCGGAACGGCGGGCGCGCCGATTACGTGGTGGCCGATGTCGGCGTGCGAGAACAGGTCCGTAATGTCGTCGACACAGTGGTCGAACGCTATGGCGGATTCGATACCTGGATCAACAATGCGGGTGTCGGGACCTACGCGACCCTCTCGGAAATCTCCGATGAAGATCATGAAAAGGTGTTCCGAACGAACTACTGGGGTGTCGTATACGGCAGCACCGAGGCGCTCACGCACCTGCGGCAGCGCGGCGGTGCGCTGATCACCACCGGCTCGATATCGTCGGACATACCGGCGCCCATTCTCGGCGCTTACACCGCCACCAAACACGCGGTGAAAGGTTTCATAAATTCCCTACGCCTGGAATTGGCGCATGAAAACGCGCCGGTCTCAGTCACCTTGATCAAACCGAGCGGCATACATTCGCCCTTCGGTCACCATGCGCGCAACTATATGGACCGGGCATCGAAGGTGCCGCCGCCGGTTTATTCGCCCTGCACCGTCGCCAACGCCATGCTGCACGCCGCCGAGCATCCGACGCGCGAGCTGGTGATTGGCGGGTCGGGTGCCTCGCTGATCGGGATGGTGCGCCTGCTTCCGCGCATGGCCGATCTGCTGCTCGAAAAGATGTTCTTCCTCACGGCGGTCGACCGGAACAGGCCACCCCGTGAAAGCCAGGCCTTGCACCACCACGGGGACGGCGGCAGTGTGTTCGGCGACCAGGAGGGTTACATGTTGAAGACCAGTGCGTATACCGAGGCTGCGAAGCATCCCAAGGCAGCCCTTGCGGTAGGCGTCGCCGTCGCCGTCGGGCTGC
This sequence comes from Thiohalobacteraceae bacterium, assembly GCA_041675685.1. GTDB lineage: Bacteria > Pseudomonadota > Gammaproteobacteria > Thiohalobacterales > Thiohalobacteraceae > JAHJQQ01. Next base: position 2,378 of record JBAYTM010000208.1, on the reverse strand, counting down.
TGGCGCTGCGGCAGCAGCGAAGCGGCCATCGTGCGCAGCTGATGTAGTCGGTCGGTTGTCCGCTTGTGAACCGTCCAAAGCCGGCCCGATCTGTCGAGCGCGTGCGCTGCCTATGTCCATCCATATCGGGCGAGAAATATCGGTCCCGCCTCGGTCGGTCGTCTATCCTTCCTGTACGCCGGCCATCCGTCCAGGACGAAACAGGTCGCCGGGAGCTTGCTCCGACAAGGAGGCCTAGCATGAAATCTTTTTTACCAGTTCTCGCGGGACTGCTGATCGCGCTGAGCGCGCAGGCTCAGCAAGACGGATCGGCGGATCCTGTCTTGCAGCGCGCGGACCTCATGACCGGACTGGAGAATCCCTGGGATCTGGCCATTACGCAGGACGGCCTGCTGTTCTTCACTGAAAAATGCCGGGGATTGTCGCTACGCCGCGCCGACGGCAGCGTCACACGTCTGTTCGGCACGCGCGGGTCGGCACAGGTCGCCAAGGACTTCTTCTGCGAGGGTCAGTCCGGAATGAACGGCGTGGCGCTCGATCCCGATTTCGCAGAAAACCGCACGCTCTATGTCTATATGCCATCCGAGCTCGGCGGGACGCCAAATAACCGCGTGGTGCGTCTGCGCCTCGACGAAGGCTTCACTCAGGTCACCGAGCGTGACGACGTCCTGACCGGCATCAGTTTCAAGGCGCGCGCCAACGCGGTCGCCAGGGCCGGCGCCCACAGCGGCGGGCGGATCCGTTTCGGGCCCGACGGTTTTTTATATGTTCCGACCGGCGACAACCACAACGGCCCGCTGCCGCAGGATCTCACACGACTCGGCGGCAAGGTGCTGCGCGTGGACCGAAACGGCGAGGCGGCGCCGGGCAACAACACGCCCGCGGGCGGCGACCCGCGCATCTTCACCTACGGCCACCGCAACGTGCAGGGTATCGACTTTCATCCGGAGACCGGGCAGCCCTTCATCGCCGAGCACGGCCCCGGACACAGCGACGAGGTGACCGCGCTGGTGGCCGGCGGCAACGGTGGTTGGGATCCCGTGCCCGCGCAAGGCGTGAGCTGTCCCGACGACTACTGTGGCTATATCTCCAACCGGCGCGATGGGACTTTGACCTCGATGACCGACCTCGAGAAGTTTCCGGGCGCAATGAAGCCCGTGCACGTCTTCGAGGATTCCGACGGTCTCGGGCCGCTGGTCTTCCTGAGCGGTTCCCAATGGCGGAGCTGGGAAAGCCAACCGGTGGTCGGCTTCATGCGCGGTGCGCGCGTGAACGTACTGGTAACGAGCGAGGCCGGCGAGATCGAACGCGTGATCCGGGCGGACCTGCCCGAGCAACGCATGCGTGCGCTGGTGCAGGGCCCGCAAGGACGGCTCTACATCGCGACCGACGAAGGCGCGATCTGGGTCGTGGAGCCGCAGCGGCCCGCAGCGTCGGGTGCGGCCGAATAGCGGGACCATCGGAATACTGAAACGCGGCTGTTGCCCGACCGAACGCCACGCAACATCAGCGATCCGATCCAGGGCCGATCCCGACGATCTGGCGTTGGGTTTCCGGGCACTGAATCGCTGCTGATGTCAGCCGGCCATTCAGACGCGGGCGCAGTCGGCGCGGAAACCACGAACCGCCTCGGACGGCATTGCGAATTTTCAATCGGCGCCTCTATTCGCATAAGCGATTTCAAATATTGCCGGATAAGCTCTGTCTACGCCGCCATTGCCAGTCTTTATCCTGCGCTTTTTTCTAGTCTTCTTGTTTTTTTCTACTACGCTTTGGTTGTGTCTACCGCCCGCCCGGCTTCGGCAGCGCCGGGGGCATGCCCGGACTTCGGCGCAGAACGCTGTTTCCGCCCCGAGTACGGAAAGCGACCAATACAAACGCGTGCATGAATTTCGATTGACTCATCGCGTCAAACCGACCGCAAGCAGAGGAAGCGACCGATATGAATCCGTTCTCCGAACTCCCGATTCCAGATACCGCCATGCAGGTCTACGTGGTGATCATGTTTCTGCTCGTGGTGGTCGGCACGGTGTTCGACGTCATCCACAAGAAAAGCGCCACCTATTTCTTCGCTGCCGAGAAGAAGGGCCAGGCGGCACGCACCCGCGAAGTCGGCGGCGGTGAGAAGGCGTCCATCGCCATCCAGACGCTTGCCCACGACGTACTCGCGTCCGGCGAATTCTGCAACCCGCGGCGCCGGGTCGCGCATCTGCTCACCATGTACGGGTTCATCCTGTTTCTGATCGCGACGGCCGTGCTGGTGTTCGGCTATGCCGATACCGACGGCGGAGTGGCCGCCCCCGCTATCTGGCCGCTGCTCTGGTGGCTCGGCGCATTGATGGTCTGCATCGGCGGGTACTGGTTCTGGTTCAGTATCC
>JBAYTM010000207.1:0-5038 GCA_041675685.1 Thiohalobacteraceae bacterium | reverse complement strand
GGCGAGATCCTGGGGCTGCTCGCCGAAGGCCAGAGCAACAAGGCCATTGCGCGCAACCTCGGCATCTCCGATGGCACGGTCAAGCTGCACGTCAAGGCGATTCTGCGCAAACTCGGTGTGCATTCACGCGTCGAGGCGGCGGTGATCGCGGTCGAACAGGGGTTGCGAACACGCGCCGAAGGCGCGCAAAGCCTCGAGTAACGAACCTCGAACGAGGTTGGAATCTGTTTACCGATGAAACGCTATACTGACCTGATCGCCGATTGCCTGCCGCATATACAGGAAGTCCTGCCCTGGGATATCGAATCGATGCGCGCTCAACATCCGGATCTTCTGCTGGTCGACGTACGCGAGCCCTACGAATTCCAGGCCGCGCGTATCGAGGGATCGCTGAACGTCCCGCGCGGCATCCTCGAAACCGCCTGCGAATACGGCTTCGAGGAGACCGTGCCGGAACTGGTCGAGGCACGGAACCGGCCGGTGCTGCTGGTGTGCCGGTCCGGCAACCGCAGTGCCTTGGCGGCGGCCGTCATGCAGGAGATGGGCTACCGGAAGGTCTATTCGCTGAAGACCGGACTACGTGGCTGGAACGATTACGAGCAGCCCCTGATCGAAGACGAAGGCGCGCTCGATATCGAGGCCGCCGATGTCTACTTTACGCCGAAGCTTCGACCCGACCAATTGCCGCCGAAATCCTAACAGGCTGTTGATAAGCGTGGTCAGGGGATGCGGCGCAAGGCGGGAACGGGCGAAAAGGCGGAGTGTACAGGTAGTACATGAGCATTTTGCGCCCGTTTCCAACGCCCCTCAGCGCGTTTTTCAACAGCCTGCTAACCGCATCGCCTGCACGCGACGTGCATGAGACGGCGCTCAAACGTAGTGCTTACGGTCCTTGCGGCGCGTCCCCGCCTTCTGCACGATCACACCGGCGATCGGTTTGAGATCCGGGATCTCGATGGTCTCGTAGCTGGACTTCATCGGCTTCAGATAGATGCGCTCTTCCTGCACCAGCAGCTGGCGGAAGATGTGTTCGCCATTGACCTCGGCCATGACGAAACAGCCGTTCTGGATCACGCCCGCCGGGTCGATGACGATGATGCAGCCGTTCTCGAACTCCGGCTCCATGCTGTCGCCCAGCACCTGCAGTGCGAACAGTTCGTCGGCTGCGCAACCGCCAGCCTCGACTGCGAAACTCTGTACGTCCATTGATGGTCTCCCGTCGCGACAGGCGGCCCGGCCGCCCGCGTCATTCAGGTCGATGTTTTGGCCGCCGTGGTGAATTCGGTTTCATACACGTGGTCGGCCGGCTCATACCACTCCAGCTTATCGTGCAGGTTGACCACTTCGCCGATGATGGTCAAGGTGGGCGCGCGCACGTCCGCATCGGCGACGATCGCGGACAGCGTGGCGACGGTGCCGATATGCACGCGCTGATTACGCGTCGTGCCCTGCTCCACCAGTGCCGCCGGCATGTCCGGTGACATACCGTGCTTCATCAGCTCGCCGCAGATGATTTCGATGCCGGTCAGCCCCATGTAAAACACGACGGTCTGCCGGGGTTGTACCAACTGATTCCAATTGAGGGCGAGACTGCCGTCCTTCAAGTGTCCGGTCACGAAGGTGCAGGACTGCGCATAGTCGCGGTGCGTGAGAGGGATACCCGAATAGGCGGCACAGCCGGCCGCCGCGGTGATGCCGGGCACGACCTGAAAGGGAATGCCCTCCTGGGCAAGGGTTTCGATCTCTTCGCCGCCCCGGCCGAAGATGAAGGGGTCCCCGCCTTTCAGCCGCAACACGCGTTTGCCTTGCCGGGCCAGATCGACCAGCAACTGGTTGATGCCTTCCTGTGGTACGGCGTGGTTGTTCTTTTCCTTGCCGACGTAGATGCGTTCCGCATCCCGCCGCGCCAGATCGAGGATGGGCGCGGCGACCAAGCGATCGTAGACCATCACATCCGCCTGCTGCATGAGTCGCACGGCCCGGAAGGTAAGCAGATCGGGATCGCCGGGTCCGGCGCCGACCAGATAGACCTCGCCGGTTGCCTGCGCCGCAGTGCCCGCGGCCATGGCCTGCTCGATACGCCGCCGCGCCTCGGCCTCACGGCCGGCAAACACCAGCTCGGTGATCGGGCCTTCGAGGATGTCCTCCCAAAAGCGCCGACGCTCGTCGATGTCTTTGAAACGTTGCTTAGCCGCCTCACGGAATTCCTCAACCATTGACGCCAACCGCCCATACGCAGAAGGAATCAGGGTCTCCAGGCGCGTGCGCAGTTGGCGCGCGAGTACCGGCGAGGCGCCGCCGGTCGAAACCGCCACGACCAGCGGCGAACGGTCCAGGATGGAGGGCACGATGAAGCTGCACAGCTCGGGATTGTCGACCACGTTGACGGGTAAGGCCCGCGCCTGCGCCAGCCGGGATACTTCGGCGTTGACCGCGTTGTCGTCGGTCGCCGCGATGACCAGAGACATGCCATCAAGGTCGTCGGCCTGAAAATCGCGGGCGCAGTGGTTGATGGCGCCTGCCGCAACCTGTTCGGCGAGATCCGCCGTCAGCTCGGGCGCAACCAGAGTGACGGCGCCACCGGCGCGCCGCAGCATGGACACCTTGCGGGCCGCGACGCCTCCGCCGCCCACCACCAGGCAGGCTCGGTCGTCGAGCTTAAAGAACAAAGGCAAATATCGCATCGGGAATCAACGCTGTTTGGACGAAGCCGTCATGATACGCCGGACGGGGGCGCGGGGAATATCCTATCCGCGGTAGGAGCCGCGTTGCGGGCGCCTGGGCGGAGGCGCATCCAGCAAGCAATGCAGGGTTTATTACTGTCTGATTAGCGTAACGGCTTGGAGATACTGCCCATCAGGCGTAGATCCTGCTCGCCGCCGAACAGGCTGCCGCGCTGATCCACCAGGCGCAACCCGAAGCCATATCCTCCGACGTCGGTACTGGCGCCCAGGCTCAGGCTGGGCAGTTCGGCCGGTTCGCCGTACTGCGTATATCCGGAACTGAATTGCCCGACCCGAAGCGACAGCGCCAGCTTCGGGGTGATCGGCTGCTGCCAGCCGGCCTCGTAATAAAGCGAGGATTCCTCGTTCAATGCGGTTTCGGGAAGGTACCAGACCTTGCCGTCCAACGCGCCATAGCTGAGGCCGAAAAAATAGTCGTGGTAGTTGATGGAACTGCGTTCGGGGATGTGCGCGACGGACATGCCGAGATCAAGATTGAGGCCGCTGACAAAGCGGTGGCCAAGGCCGGCCGCCCCGTCCAGCTGTGGCGACGGGCCGTCCCAGGACCAGCTCGCCGGAGGGCGCAACAAGGATGGGCCTTGGGTGCCCGTGAAGCTGTTGCGTTCGCCCGCCGTTCCCCACAGATTGAGCCCGGGCACCGCGTCGGCGGGCTCGGCGGTCACCGTCCCGGCGTAAAGGCAGGCGCATGCCAGCGCACCCGCAGAGCAGATTCGAAGCAGAGATTCAGATACGGAGTTCGTCATGGCTGCAACCTCCATTGTGCACGGCGGGTCCACGACAGGTCGGGACTCGGTATGAAGCTATACCTGCCGCCATCGCGATTCCATTCACCCCATCACAGTATCGGACCAAATTCATTATGGTGTTATTCCAACGCCTTGCTGACTATTTCTCTGACATCACGTGAAAGCGCCGAGAGGTTTTGGAGTCTTTCGAGCGCTCGGCGCATCTCCGAGCGTCGATCTTCATCATAGCGCCTCCAATCGTTGAACGCACCGGCCAGACGCGCTGCCACCTGCGGATTGAGCCGATCCAGCCGGGCGATCTGCTCACCGACGAAGCGGTAACCGGCGCCATCCGGCTGGTGGAACCGCACAGGATTGGCTTGAGAAAAGCTACGTAACAGCGCGTAAACCTTATTGGGATTCTTTAACGTGAAGGCTGGGTGCTGGGTCAGTGCCTGCACCCGCTCAAGCGTGTCCGGCCGCCGGGACGTCGCCTGCACCGCCAGCCACTTGTCGACCACCAGCGGATCACCCTGCCAACGCGCATAGAAGGCGTCCAACGCCTCGTCGGCACGCGCGTCGCTGCGCTGCGCCAATGCAGTCAATGCCGCGAGCACGTCGGTCATGTTGTCGCCCTTACGGGACTGGTCCAGACAGAGTTCCAAAACCTCCTGGTCGCCTTCCAGTTCCATGAGGTAACTCAGACAGAGATTGCGCAGGCAGCGTCTCCCCACGGCCTCGGCGTCCGGCCGGTAGGCCCCGGTTTGGCGCAGCGCCCGGTAATGCGCCAGCCAGTTTGCACGCAGCCTTTCCGCCAGATGCCGGCGCAGATACTGCCGCGCCGCATGCAGGGCGTCCGGATCGACGACCGGCATGAACTCGGCGAGGTAGGTCTCATTGGGCAGGGTCAGGACCAACGCCTGAAATGCCGGCTCGAGCCCTGTCGCCCCCAACACAGCGGCAAGGGCCTCGACGAAGTCCGTCGGTGCCTCCAGTTCGGAACCGGCCTGCCAGGCGGCGACAAGTTGGAGAATCAGGCGTCGCGCCAGCCGTTGCCCGGCCTCCCAGCGATTGAAGGGGTCGTTGTCGTTCGCCAGCAGGAAGGCCAGTTCGGCATCGCTGTACTCCAGCTCGAGACGCACCGGCGCCGAAAACCCGCGCAACACGGAAGGGACTGGTTCGGCCGGAACGTCCTGAAATACGAAACTCTCCTGCGCCTCGCAGAACTGCAACACGCGCTCCTTGGCCGCATTTTCCGATTCGCCGTAGAGGCGCAGCGGCAAGGGCTGTCCGTCCGCGCCGAGCAACGCCACGGCGACAGGGATATGGAACGGCTCCTTCTGCGCCTGCCCCGGCGTCGCCGGGCAGTCCTGTTCCAGCATCAAGGCGTAGGTGCGGGCGGCGGGATCGTAGCGGCGTTCCACGCGAATCCGCGGCGTACCCGCCTGGCTGTACCAGTGTCGGAACTGCTGCAGTCGCACACCGTTGGCCTCTTCGATGGCGCGCACGAAGTCCTCGGTGGTGACCGCCTGACCATCGTGACGCTGGAAATACAGATCGGTGCCGCGC
>JBAYTM010000206.1:0-5040 GCA_041675685.1 Thiohalobacteraceae bacterium | reverse complement strand
TGCGCGATGAACTCGCCGTAGCTTTGGAAGGCGGACACGATGTCGAGCACCTTGCCCGCTTCCTCGCCGTGGCTGTGACCGGGTTTGATGGTGCCGCCGTAGAGCATGAGCGCCGGCCGGTTGAGGCGGCCCATGGCGATCATGGTGCCGGGCATATTCTTGTCACAGCCGGGGATAGCGATCAGGCCGTCGTACCATTGCGCACCCATCACGGTCTCGATGGAGTCGGCGATGATCTCGCGCGATTGCAGCGAGTAGCTCATGCCGTCGGTGCCCATCGAAATACCGTCGGACACCCCGATGGTGTTGAAGCGCATGCCGACCATGTCCGCGGCAACCACGCCTTTTTTCACTTCGGCCGCGAGGTCGTTGAGGTGCATATTGCAGGTGTTCCCTTCCCACCAGACGGATGCAATACCGATCTGCGCCTTGTTCATATCGGCCTCGGTCATACCGGTGCCGTACAACATGGCCTGGGACGCGCCCTGGCTCTTGGGCTGGGTGATACGGGAACTGTAGCGGTTCAGCTTCTGCGCCATGAGGCTCTCCATCGAGCAAGTGCGGAATTTGCGAGCGGGTTATTGTAGCGAGCCGAGCCGATTGACGCATCCGAGGGCGCTAATTGAACCGCCAAGGCGCCAAGGCCGCCAAGAAACATTGATTATTGCTTTGTGAGACGTGGACGCTCCGCCACAGAACATCGCCATGCTTTTACCATTAAACGATTTTTGGTGGTCTTGGCGTCTTGGCGCCTTGGCGGTTCAACATTTCTCTTATTGGCGCCTTGGCGGTTCATAGGAACACCAACCGCATCAGCGCCCCCGCCGCCCATCCAGCCGGCGGACGAAGTCGCGGACGATGAGACTGTAGAGTTCGCTTTTCAGGTAGGCGTCCTCGACGCCGGCCTCGAGGTTGGGGTTGTCGTTGACTTCGATGACGTAGACGCCCTCCTCGTTCTGTTTAACGTCGACGCCGTACAGCCCGTCCCCGATCAGATTGGCCGCATTGAGCGCCGCACTGACCACCTCGTTGGGCGCATCGCCGACCTGCCAGGCCTTCCAGGCGCCTTCGGTGACCCGTCCGCCCGGCCCGTGATTGACGATCTGCCAGTGCTTTTTCGACATAAAGTACTGACAGACGAAGATCGGCGTCCGGTTGAGGATGCCGACCCGCCAGTCGAAATCGGTATACAGGTATTCCTGGGCCAGGATCAGTTCCGAATCCTTGAACAGGCGCTGGGTGATTTCGGCAAGCTCGCTGGCCTTTTCCGCCTTGTAGACGCCGAGCGAGAAGGAGCCGTCCGGCACCTTGAGGACAACCGGGTAATCGAAGGTCCGCTCGATGATCTTGTCGATCTTCTTGCTGTTATCGCGGTGAAGAATGCTGGTCTTCGGCGCCGGTATGCGATTGGCGCGCAGCAGCTCCGCCATGTACACCTTGTTGGTACAGCGCAGGATCGAGTTCGGATCGTCGATCACCACCATACCCTCGCTCTCGGCCTTCTTGGCGAAACGATAGGTGTAGTGATTGATGCGTGTGGTATCGCGGATGAACAGCGCGTCGTATTCTGCCAGCCGCGAATAGTCCTTGCGCTGAATAAGCTCGACGGACACGCCCTGGGTTTTGCCGGCCTTGACGAAGTTGGCCAGGGCGCGTTTGTCGGACGGCGGCAGAGGGTCGTTCGGATTGTGCAGAATCGCCAGATCGTAGCGGCTCGGCGCCTTGGTCTTTGGGGACCGCCAGCGCTTCTTTAGGTAATGCGTAAGCGCCCAGGCGAACATCCCACGTTGGTCGGCGTCCAGCCGGTTGAGCGCCAGCGGTCTGATCTCTTTAATACGCCAGTTGTTTTCGTATTCGAAGGTCACCTGCAATATGGGACAGGGAAAGGTCTCATAGATCTGCCGCGCAAGATCCCCGAGTTTCTTGAAACTGCACTCGCCGAAGAAGATGTCCAGTACGAAGACCTTGCCGTCGCCGCTTTGCTCGCTGTTCCGGAACGCGCGCTCGACCAGGGCGTCGAGATCCTCGGCGTCCAGGCCGTACATGGCCTTGCTCGACAGATCGAGCATGGTCTTGACCGAGGGGATGACCCGATGGCTGCGCGCCTGCGCCAACAGCGCGCAATAATAACCGACGGTTTGATACCTATAGCTGCGCGACAGGTTGATCACCTGCACGTTGCGCATCTTGAAATATTCGGGGCTGGTCAGATAGTCGTCGACGTCAACGACATTGGCCTCGGGAAAATCGCTCTGCCAGTCCTTCAAGTTCTCGACGATGATGATCTGATTGGCCATGGCCGACGCGGTCCCCGATACTCTCTGTTGAACTAGCGTTTCGCCCGGCGGCGAGTGCGCCGCCGGATGATCAAAGCCGCCCGCTGCGCGGTCTTGCCGTAACGCGCCATGCGATCGAAATCCGCCTGCAGGATGGGCAGATTGATGCAGTCCATGCGGGTCTTGCCCATCTCGTAATCGACGAATGGATCGTGCACATAGATGAACCGGTCGTCGAAGCCGGTCACCACCACCCAGTGCGGCGATTTCTCCTTGTATATGGCATAGGAGCTGATCAGCACGACCGGGATGCCGCCGGAGTTGAAATGTGTTTTCAGTTCTTCGACCCCCAGCCTGGAATAGTGCTGCGCAATGGGCGACGCCGTCACCGCCTGGATGAACTCGTCCTGCACCAGGCGTATGACCTCCTTCTTTTCCTCGTTGCGGACCGAGTCGACGAACATCGGCGTGTCGTCCTTGACGTAAATCTCGACATCGAAACCGCGGTGATAGGCGGATAACGCAAGGCCATGCGCCCCACAACCGCCATGGCCTGAGGTCATGAACACCGTGGTCGACTCACGCCAGATGCGGATCTCGTTCTGGCGGCTGAGTTCGACGCGGTCGTCGAGCGCCTTCATCGCCATCATGATGGCCGCCGGACCGCAGGTGAAATAGAGCGTCTGCTCGTAATAGGGTACCCGCACCATCTCCGGCTTGAGGTGCGGCACCATGAGCTTCTCGAAGCGCAGCGCGTCCGCATGATCTTCGTAATAGTCGTCGACAATGCCGAATTGACGATAACCGCGCTTCTGGTAGAGCGCGATCGCGCCGGCGTTGTCCGGACGCACTTCGAGCCGCATGTAGACGCAGCCGCGCTCGAGCGCCACCGCCTCGGCCGCGGCCATCAGCTTGTTGCCGAGACCGGTTGCCCGATAGGCGGGACCGACGGCGATGGAGTACATGCGCGCCAAGGAGGTACCGGCCTGGAACAGCACCAGGACATAAGCGGCCAATACGCCTTTGCGATCGTCCACCAGCGTGGCGGCGTTGGCCTTGGTCAGCATGTGGCGGAAATTGCGGCGCGACAGGCGATCGAGCTCGAAACAGCTGTTCTCGAGTTCGACCAGGGCATCGAGGTCGTCGACTGTCGCGAGGCGGATCATGGGGCGGAACACCAAAGACGGCAGGCCGCGCACACTTTACCATGGCGCCCGCGGGCGCATGTACAGATCTCTGGTGCGCGGAAGGCGTATCGCGCCCTGGGATTCCGGAGCGGATTTCAAATCCTTGCCCGATAGTCCAGAATCGGCCAATGCAAAACCGCGCACCCCAGCTTCTGGAGATGATCGGCGCGCTGATCGCGGCGCCCTCGGTTTCCAGCGTCAGCCCGCAGTTCGACCAGGGTAATCGCGCGGTGATCGACCTGCTCGCCGGCTGGCTCGACGCGCTAGGCTTCCAGGTCGAGGTCCAGCCGCTCCCGCACCACCCGGGCAAGGCCAACCTGATCGCCACCCTGGGAACCGGCGGCGGCGGTCTCGTACTGGCCGGACACACGGACACCGTACCCTGCGACCCCGAGCTATGGGCCTCGGACCCGTTCCGCCTGACCGAGCGCGACCAGAAGCTGTACGGACTGGGCACCTCGGATATGAAGGCCTTCCTGGCGTTGGCCGTCGAGGCCGCCGGCCGCTTCGACGCCAGACAATTGCGGGAGCCGCTGACCATCGTCGCCACGGCCGACGAAGAATCGTCCATGGCGGGTGCCCTCGCGCTGGTGGAGGCCGGCCGCGCACTCGGCCGTCATGCCATCATCGGCGAGCCGACCGGGCTACGCCCGATTCGCACCCACAAGGGCATCATGATGGAGGCGATCCGCGTGCGCGGACAGTCGGGGCACTCCTCGGACCCGGCGCTCGGCAACAGCGCGCTGGAAGGCATGTATCAGGTGCTCGGCGAAATTCTCACCTGGCGCGCCGAGCTTCAGCAGCGCTATCGCAACCCGCTGTTCGCGGTGCCGGTACCGACGCTGAACCTCGGCCACATCCACGGCGGCGACAACCCGAACCGCATCTGCGGCGCCTGCGAATTGCACATCGACCTGCGCCCTCTGCCCGGCATGGATCTCGATGAACTGCATGGCGAGCTGGAACGCCGCCTGACGCAACGGCTCGCCGGCAGCGGACTGGAGCTTCGGGTGGAGCCATTGTTCGCGGGAACCCCGGCGATGGAGACGGCGGCCGGTGCGGCGATCGTCGAGGCCGGCGAACGCCTGACCGGTCATGCGGCCGAAGCGGTCGCCTTCGGCACCGAAGGGCCCTACTTCAACGCGCTCGGTATGGAAACGCTGATCCTGGGTCCCGGCGACATCGCCCAAGCCCATCAGCCGGACGAATATCTGCGCCTGGATCGTATCGAGCCAACGCTGGACCTGCTGACGAAGATGATCGGCGAGTTCTGTGTCGCGCCTGGGCCTGAGACCTCACGCTGATTTTTCGGGAACCGCCGAGGCGCCAAGAAGATAAAAGGGGTGCTGTTCGGCGGCGTGCGAGGCCGCGAAGCCGGATCTCGACGGTAAGTTGGAGGCACGAAACCAAGCCGACCATAATAAGCTCCTTGGCGTTCTTGGCGCCTTGGCGGTTCCCGACATTTGCGTTACAAAGAAGCCATACAACCCAAAACCGAGCAAGCCCGTGCCCAATAAGAACGCGATCACCTGCGAATTCGTTACCGGTTTCCGCCACTCCGCCCCCTATATCCACGC
>JBAYTM010000205.1:0-5047 GCA_041675685.1 Thiohalobacteraceae bacterium | reverse complement strand
CGCGGGCGGCAAGACGACGGGGAGCGGAAAGTCGACCTCGAACGCCGTACACAACCCCTTCGCGGCGCTGAAGGATCTGCTCGGGGACAAGTAATCGGGATCAAGGGATCAAGGGATCAAGATCAAAAGATTGGAACACGAAGGCGCACAAGGGAAAACCCGGATAAGGATTTAATAAGGAAACTCTGATCAATCCCAGTTTCGTCATTCCCACGAAAGCGGGAATCCAGAAATTCAAAGGCATGGATTCCGGCCTGCGCCGGAATGACGGATTGTTCAGACCTTCCTTAATAAGGAAACTCTGATCAATCCCAGTTTCGTCATTCCCGCGAAAGCGGGAATCCAGAAATTCAAAGACATGGATTCCGGCCTGCGCCGGAATGACGGATTGTTCAGACCTTCCTTAAGTGACAGAACGGTTCGTCGGGAAAGCGACGGGGCTCGTCGCGCATTTACGGCGCTGAATCAAAAAACGGATTTTTTGATGTTCGTTGGGCCTTTCCTTCGTGCGCCTTATGCGCCTTCGCGTTTCAGGCTGTTGAATTTCTCACCACGTACATCTGGCCCGAAGCACCCACCCGGCCAATCAGCCCGGCGGCCAATGCATGGCGCGTCCGCCGAGCAGATGCAGATGGATGTGGTACACGCTCTGACCGGCCTCACGGTTGCAGTTGATCACCGTGCGATAGCCGCGTTCGGCGATGCCGTCGTCGTGCGCGACCTTTTGCGCCGCCAGATAGAGCTTGCCCATCAGGGCGGCATGCTCGGGTTGCAGATCGTTGAGCGTGGCGATGTGGATCTTCGGGATGATCAGTACGTGCGTCGGTGCCTGCGGATTGGAATCGCGAAACGCGAACACCTCGTCGTCCTGGTAGACGACATCCGGCTTGATCTCACCCGCCACCATCTTGCAGAAAATACAGTCCGTCATCTTGCACCTCGGCATTCTTGGTTGAACTTGTCGCTGGGGGCATTAAACCGCCGATGGTGGCGTGGTTCAACGCTGATTCGGGTTTTTTACTTTAACCGCGAAGGACGCGAAGGCGCGCAAAGGAAAGCGCTGAAAGATATCAATGCCGAAAGCGTATGGGTGGGAAAACGCGAGGGCAAGCGTATCCGAACTACTTCACTGCGAAATTCGGATCGTCTGTCCAACATGTCCGAGACAGTCCTTTGCGCGCCTTCGCGTCCTTCGTGGTTGAAGTTGCGTTTAACGGCTGAACCCGCCTCAGACGAAGTAATCCACCTGCCTGCCGCGGTTGAGGCCGGGCTGGATGGATTCGCGGGTGTGGCCGAGGTAGGCGCCGACGGCGCTATGGGAGGAACTACGGCCGGTGTAGGCGCGATCGCCGGGATTGGGGTCGGCGACGGAGTTGCTGTCGAACTGGCGGCTGTTGAGGTAATCCTGGGTGGAACCGTAGAGCGTGCGCTGGCGTTGCAGCACCTCACCCTGCACGACGCGTTCGACCGGCTCGCGGACCGGCGGAGTGGCATCGGCCTCGGCGACCAGATCGAGCACGCGCTCGCGCCCGGCGGGTTGCCGGGTGCTGACGGGATAACCGGGATTGCTGTAACCCGTGCGGGCCAGACTCGTGACGTCCATCGAATCCTTCGTCCGGAAAGCCTATGATAACCTTCGGTTACGACGCCTACTTAAAGATCTTGGCGACCTGCAAATGCGTGCGAGAGCGTGCCGCCGTCGATGTATTCTAGTTCACCCCCCAGGGGTACGCCATGCGCGATACGGGTAGCGCGGATGCCGTGCTTGCGCGCCATGTCGGCGAGGTAATGCGCGGTCGCCTCGCCCTCCACGGTCGGATTGGTAGCCAGAATCAATTCGCGCACCTCGCCGTCCGTCAGTCGCGCCTCCAACTGGTCCAGACCCAGTTCGCGCGGACCGATGCCGTCCAGCGGCGACAGATGCCCCATGAGCACGAAATACAGACCGCGGAATCCGGTCGACTGCCCCAGCGCCGCCACGTCGGCCGGCGACTCGACGACACAGAGCGCCGCCTGATCGCGGCTGGCGGACGCGCAGATGCCGCAAAGATTGTCTTCGGTGAGGGTGCGGCACCGGGCGCAGTGACCGACCTTTTCCATCGCCTCGAGCAGCGCCTCGGCCAGGCGTCGGCCACCGGCACGATCGCGCTCGAGCAGCTGATAGGTCATGCGCTGCGCGGACTTCGGGCCTACGCCGGGCAGGCAGCGCAAGGCCTCGATGAGGCGTTCGATACGGGGGGAATGCGCCACGTCAGAACGGCAGTTTGAAACCGGCCGGCAGATTCATGCCCGCGGTGACCGAGGCCATGCGCTCCTGACTGGTGGACTCGACCTTGTGCACGGCGTCGTTGACCGCCGCTGCGATCAGGTCTTCCAGCATGTCCTTGTCGTCCCCGAGCAGGCTCGGATCGATGCTGACCCGGCGCACCTCGTGACGACCGTTCATGATCACGCTGACCATGCCACCGCCGGACTGACCGGTGATCTCCATGCGCGCGAGTTCTTCCTGCAGCTTCTGCATGTTCTCCTGCATCTGCTGCGCCTGCTTCATGATATTGCCCAGACCGCCTTTCATCGAATCATCCTCACTATTCGAACATAATACCTTGATAAATAACCTTTTATATATGCCGAAACAGCCGCGCAGCGGCGCACCCGGCAGATCACCCGACGCGCCGCGGCGCGGCTGAATCGGGCCTACAAACGTCCCATCACTCCAGCGGCCGCACCGTGTCGCGTTGCACCTGCGCGCCGAACGTCTCTTCCAGTTTGCGGACATTGTCGTCGTCCGCGATGGATTGCTCGGCCGCCTGCTGACGTTCGCGCGTCAGGCGCGCCTGCCGCTGTGCCGGCGTCTCTTCGCGCACGGCCTCCGCGGCGATGCGCAATTTGGTGTCGCGCCCGAAATAGGCGCTCAGGGCTTCCGCAAGTTTCTTTTCCAGGCTGGGACTGTTGAGGTGCGCGTGGACCGGATCCAGTTGCAGCGCCACCAGATCGGCGGTGCGTTCCGCCAGGGTGCAGTTCTCCGCGAGCTGCCGCACCATGCCGCGCAACTGCAGGGCATCGATGAGGGCCGGCCAATCGTCGCTGGATGCAGCGGATGTGGGCGCCTCGGCGGACGGGGCCGGGCGGCGTTCTGCGGAGGCAACCGCAACCGGCGTGGCCGCTGCGCGCGGCGCGGGGGCAACCGCGGCGACGGGCGCGGCGACCGGGGCAGCGGCAGGTGACGTGGCGGGTGCCGTGACAGACGCCGCTGGACCGCCCCGCGCCGCGGCCTTGGCCGCTGCGACATTGGAGCCGGTGTTGGCCTTCGCCGCAACCGGTGCAACCGTACCGGGTGCCGTCCCCGCGCTGTCCGGGCGGAACGCCAGCATGCGCAGCAGGACCATCTCCAGACCGCCGCGCGGCTCGGGCGCCAGCGGCAGATCGCGACGGCCGATCAGGGCGATCTGATAAAAGAGTTGCACGTCTTCGGGGCCGAGCGCCTGCGCCAGTTCGACCACGGCGTCGTGATCGCCATAACTGTCGTCGAGCGCATCGGGTACGGTCTGGGCCACGGCGATGCGTTGCAGCACCGACAACAGCTCCGCCAGCACCGCCGCGAAGTCCGGCGCCTGTTCGGCGAGCTGCGCGACCTGCGCCAACACCGCGGCGCCGTCCTGCCGCGCCAGCGCGCGCAGGATGTCGTAGACCTGACCGCGCTCGATGGAGCCGAGCATGCTGCGCACCTCGGCCTCGTTGACCGCGCCGCCGCCGAAGGCGATGGCCTGATCGAGCAGGCTGAGCGCATCCCGCATGCTGCCGTCGGCGGCGCGCGCCAGTTCGATCAGCGCCGGCGTCTCGGCCTGGATGTCCTCGCGCTGCAGGATGTCGGCGAGATAATCGCTGATCTGGTTCTGCGGCAGGCGTTTGAGATTGAACTGCAGACAGCGCGACAGGATGGTCACCGGCAGCTTCTGCGGGTCGGTGGTCGCGAGCAGAAACTTCACGTGTGGCGGCGGTTCCTCCAGCGTCTTCAACAAGGCATTGAAGCTGTGATTGGAGAACATGTGCACTTCGTCGATCAGGTAGACCTTGTAGCGCCCGCGGGTCGGCGAGTACTGCACGTTCTCGAGCAACTCACGGGTCTCGTCGACCTTGGTGCGCGAGGCGGCATCGACTTCGATCAGATCGACGAAGCGGCCCTCGTCGATCTCGGTGCAGGCGCTGCACTGGCCGCAGGGTTTGGAGCCGACGCCCTGCTCGCAGTTGAGCGACTTGGCGAAGATGCGCGCGATGGTGGTCTTGCCGACGCCGCGCGTCCCGGTGAACAGATAGGCGTGATGCAGACGGTCGTTGTCGAGGGCATTGATGAGCGCGCGCAACACATGCTCCTGGCCGACCAGGGTGTGAAAGCTGCGGGGTCGCCATTTGCGCGCGAGGACTTGGTAGCTCATTGCATCAACGTGGGTCTGGCATCGACGTAGGCCGCGAACCGTCCGGCCGGCCTGCGGCCGCGCCTATCGAGGCTCGGTTCACCAAAGGGACAATACGAATTAAGAGGCGACTCGTACCAGCCACACCCCGGCGCCCGCATCACTGCTGCCGCTGCTCCCTTCCGGGCCTGACGGGGTTCACAGCTTAGCGTCGCGAGGGGACCGGCACAAGCCGCCAAACCGGTATGCCAAATCAGCATGTTATAAAACATTTGCCCGGCCTGGGCCGAGCGGATGCGTAGTGTAGCAAGGCGTCGACGGCGGCGCCATTGGGCACCCCGAGAACCGGGGATTCGAGCGTCGCCGCGACCCGGAACGCCATCGCCGACCGCGCGGTTTTCCCGATCCAAACCCGCCCCTCGCGACTGTTAGTATGAGACCTCGTTGCTTTATCGGAGCAGGCCCTTGATACCCATCGTCACACCGCCCGCCCAACGCTTCGGCGTCCGCGATATCCCACCGGCGCTGCGTACCGGCTGGGCGACGTTCCGGACCATGCCCCGGGTCAGTCTGCTGCTCGGCGCCACGGTCGCCGCGATCGGACTGGCGGTGCTGCTCTGTGTGAACCGCAT
>JBAYTM010000204.1:0-5055 GCA_041675685.1 Thiohalobacteraceae bacterium | reverse complement strand
GCGTCCGGCACCCCGGTCCTGTTGCGCGATGTCGCGGAGGTGCGGCTCGGGCCGGAAATGCGACGTGGCATCGCCGATCTCGACGGCGAGGGTGAAGTGGTCGGCGGCATCGTCGTCATGCGTTCGGGCGAAAATGCATTGAAGACCATCGCCGGCGTCAAGCAGCGGCTCGCGGAGCTGCAGCGCAGTCTGCCGGCGGGCGTGGAGATCGTGCCGACCTACGACCGCTCGGGGCTGATCGAGCGTTCGGTGGACAATCTCCGCACCACGTTGATCGAGGAGTTCATCGTCGTCGCGTTGGTCTGTGCGGTGTTTCTGCTTCATCTGCGCTCGTCGCTGGTGGTGGTGATCTTCCTGCCGCTCGGAATATTGACCGCGTTCGCCGTCATGCAGCTGCAAGGCATCAACGCCAACATCATGTCGCTGGGCGGCATCGCGATCGCCATCGGCGCCATGGTGGACGCGGCGATCGTCATGATCGAGAACGCGCACAAACATCTGGAACGCGAAGGCGCAAGCGATCGCGATCGTTGGAAAGTCGTTGCCGAGGCGGCCGGCGAGGTCGGGCCCGCATTGTTCTTCTCGCTGCTGATCATCACGCTGAGCTTTCTGCCGGTGTTTGCCCTGCAGGCGCAGGAAGGCCGGCTGTTTGCACCGCTGGCTTACACCAAGACGTATGCCATGGCGGCCGCCGCCGGATTGTCGGTGACCCTGGTGCCGGTGTTGATGGGCTATCTGGTCCGCGGTCGGATCCGTTCCGAACAGGAAAATCCAATCAGCCGCGGGCTGATGGCGGCCTATCGTCCGGTGCTGGAGTGGACGCTGCGTTACCCGGGCATCGTGCTGCTGGCGGCGGTCCTGGTCACGGCGAGCGCGCTTTGGCCGCTGTACGGTCTGTGGCCGCTGGCGAAGCCGCTCGGCAGCGAATTCATGCCGGATCTCGATGAAGGCGACCTGCAGTACATGCCGACGACCTTTCCGGGATTGTCCGCCGGCAAGGCGCAACAGATCCTGCAGCAGACCGATAAGCTGATAAAAAGCGTTCCGGAGGTCGCGCGCGTGTTCGGTAAGATCGGTCGCGCCGAGACGGCCACCGATTCCGCGCCTATGACCATGATCGAGACCATCGTCCAGCTGAAACCCAAACACCAGTGGCGCGAGGGCATGACACCGGAGCGACTGAAAGAGGAGCTCAATCGGGTCGTCCAGTTGCCGAGCCTCGCCAACAGTTGGACACCACCGATCAAGACACGCATCGATATGTTGGCGACCGGCATCCGCACGCCGCTTGGCATCAAGATCTCCGGTCCCGATCTGAACGTCATACAGGAGGTCGGAACACGCATCGAAGAACTGTTGCGCGATTTACCCGGCACGCGCAGCGTGTTCTCCGAACGGGTTGCTGGGGGGCGGTACCTGATCATCGACGTCGATCGCCTCGCCATTGCGCGCTATGGGCTGACCGTCGGCGAAGTGCAGGATGTCGTGCGCATGGCGCTCGGCGGTATGAACATCGCCGAGACCATCGAAGGACGTGAGCGCTACCCGGTGAACCTGCGCTATCCGCAGGACCTGCGTGACTCGCCGGAGCGCATCCGAAACCTGGCGCTGGTCACGCCGCGCGGCGCGCGCATTGCGCTGGGGGATGTTGCCGCGGTCCGCGTTGAGGACGGGCCGGACATGATCCGCAGTGAAAATGCACGTCTGAACGGCTGGATCTATGTCGACATTCAAGGACGCGATCTGGGCTCCTATGTCGAGGCGGCGCAACGGACCGTCGCCGCGAACATCGAGCTGCCGGCCGGTTATGCGCTGGGCTGGTCCGGACAGTACGAATACATGCAGCGCGCGGCGGCGCGGCTGGCGCTGCTGGTGCCTCTGACGCTGGCGATCATCCTGCTGCTGCTCTATATGAATTTTCGCCGGTTTGGCGAGGCCGCATTGTTGCTCGGCACGCTGCCTTTGGCGCTGGTCGGGGGCTTCTGGTTGCTCTATCTGCTCGGTTACAACCTGTCGGTCGCGGTCGGCGTCGGCTTTATCGCCCTGGCGGGCGTGGCGGTTGAGACGGGCGTCATCATGCTGTTGTATCTCAATCTTGCCTGGGATCGCATACGCGCGGGCACGGCGGCGCCCAATGAGGCGGATCTGCACGCCGCCGTGATGGAGGGCGCGCTGCAGCGCCTGCGTCCGAAGCTGATGACGGTGGCGACCATCTTCGCGGGCTTGCTTCCCATTATGTTCAGCACCGGCACCGGGGCGGAGGTGATGCGGCGCATCGCCGCGCCGATGGTCGGCGGCATGATCGGCTCCACGTTGTTGACGCTGCTGGTGCTGCCGGCGGCCTTTCTGGTCTGGCAGCGCGCCGCGCTTGGCAGGCGCGGCAGCGTGTAAAAATGACACGGTTTTCCTGATCTATAGTTTTAGCGAACGGGCGGACTGTCCGCAGACCGGCGGGTCGCGGAACGGTCGATCGTCGCAACGAACGACTCAGGAGACGATGATGGAACAGCGCAATTACTACACCGCTTCGCAGCAACGGCTGCGCGGCGCGGGCGCCGCGACCGCCCCGGATTTGAAGGTGGGGCGCCGCCTCGTGGCGCAATTGCTGGACGGCTATGCCGGCCCGGTCGCGGTCGGTCTCTGGGACGGACGCTATGCGCGCGGCGACACGGGTGCGGTGGCCACGCTCTGGTTCCACAGTCCGCAGGCTCTGCGCGAACTCGTGCTGCGCTCCGATCTGGTGCGGCTTTCCGAGGCCTACCTGCGCGGCGAAGTCGAGCCGACCGGTTCGATCGAGGCGGCCTTCGACTTGGTCGATTATCTCGGTGCGCGGGTGTTCACGCTGACGGAACGCATGCGCCTGGGCGCGCTTGCCATGCGATTGCCGGCCACCAAGACCCGTGCCGAATTGCAACGCGACGGCGCCGATCGCAAGGCGCGCGAGAACAGTACCGAGAGCATCGCCTACCACTACGACGTGTCGAACGAGTTTTATCAATGCTGGCTGGACCCGGCAATGGTCTATTCCTGCGCCTACTTCCGCGATGCCGAGCAGAGTCTGGCCGATGCGCAGCACGACAAATTGGACCATATCTGCCGCAAGCTGCGCCTGGCGCCGGGCCAGCGCCTGCTGGATATAGGTTGCGGCTGGGGTGCGCTGGCCGAATGGGCCGCGCGGCATTATGGGGTCGAGGTGCACGGCATCACCCTGAGCACCGAACAATACCGCTACGCGCAACAGCGCATGCGCAATACCGGCCTCGACCGGCAGGTACGTATCGAGCTCCGGGATTATCGCGATCTGTCCGCCGATACAGGCTACGATCGCATCTCCAGCGTCGGCATGTTCGAACATATCGGTGTCAAGAATTTCCCGCTGTACTTCCAGACCGTGAAACGCCTCATGAAACCGGGTGGGTTGTTCCTCAATCACGGGATAACCAACGATTCGGGGTGGGGTACGACACCCGTGCGGACCTTTATCAACCGCTACGTCTTCCCCGACGGCGAGCTGACGCGCGTGAGCGAGGTGCAGAAGTCGATGGAGACCGAGGGCCTCGAAATACTGGATGTGGAATCGCTTCGGCGGCATTATGCAATAACGTTGCGGCATTGGCTGCGCGGTCTGGAAATGGCGCGCGGGCGCGTGGAACGTCTCACCAATACGACGGTCTACCGTGTCTGGCGGCTGTATCTGGCCGGATCGGCGCATTACTTCGAGCGCGGCGGGCTGAACGTCTACCAGATACTGGCCGGCCATCTGGGCGCCGTGCAACCGGTGCCGTTACGCCGCGACGATCTCTATCGCTGACCGCCGGATGTTCGGCATGGCATTTGCAAACGAGGAACAGGCATGTACGGATTCAATGTGATATTGACGGGCGATTTCGATGCGGCCGTCCAGCGCGTCACCGACGAGTTGCAGAAAGAGGGTTTCGGTGTGCTGACCGAGATCGACGTCAAGGCTACGCTGAAAAAGAAACTCGACGTCGACCGCAAGCCGTACAAGATATTGGGCGCCTGCAATCCAAAGCTGGCGAATCAGGCCATCACGGCCGATCCGGATATCGGGCTGCTGCTGCCCTGTAACGTCGTGGTCCGGGAAGAGGACGACGGCGCCATCAACGTCGGCTTCATGGATCCGGCGGAGGTTCTCAAGCTGGTTGAAAAAGAAGGCGTTACGGAGTTGGGGCAGGAGGTGCGCGCGCGCCTGCAGCGGGTCAGCAAGGCGTTGACCGGGTAGTCGTGACGGCGCGGACACGACAGGAGGTTTTGCGAAGTACGAGCGAGGAGTAGTATCGGTTGCACGGGCGCCGTCGAGCCGGGATCGCTGCGCCTCCATTGTGGAGAGCCCCGATGAATCTACCCAAGGTCTCCCTGTTTCCCTTGCTGGACGCGGCCGAACCCCTTGGCAAACGCGCCCCCGCGGTCGACGAGCACGGCAAGGCGTTATCGGACTTCATGATGATCATCCCCGGACTGCGCGATAAGCCGCGGGCACTCATTCAGCAGACCATGTTCGATATCCATTCCGCACTGGCCTGCTTCCAACACGCCGTGGTGTTCGCCGAACTCAACCTGAAGCTAAACCTTCTCTGGGTCTCCATCCGCCCGCTGCACGGCATCCGCTTCGAAATCGCCTCCGCAGTGCAGACCCGCGTGCCGGGTGCCTTGCTGGTATCGCATATCTAAGGGGCTAGGTTCTAGGTGCTAGGGGTGAGGGGACACCTTCTTCCTAACGGCTGCGGGTTTCGGGACGGATTTCGATATTTTTCTTTTGGCATTGCGGATATTCCGCAACCGAAAGAGTTGTCTGCAAGCTTTGGGATTGGTTTCCCCCCTCGGCCCTAGAGCCTAGCACCTCATCCCTGCACTTCTACAATTCTGCTTCCTGGCGCAGGCGTTTCAGATCCGCGAGGACGATGCTGTTGCCGCGCACCACGATCAGGCCGTCGCGCGACAGGCGGGTGAGGATTCTCGAGAAGGTCTCGGGTTTGATCGAGAGCCGCGAGGCGATGATGTGCTTCGGCGTGGTCAGGACGATTTCGGGGGATT
>JBAYTM010000203.1:0-5057 GCA_041675685.1 Thiohalobacteraceae bacterium | reverse complement strand
TGCGCGCCGCGCGTATTGAGCACCAAGGTCTGCATTTCATCCTCACCCGTTGTGACGATAACCAGTGCATTCCAGTCGATGTCGACGCCGGCGACGGCCTGCCGGGTCAATGCCTCGGCCAGTCGCTGGAGTTCGGCGACCAGCGTCGCGCAGGCGATACGCCGCTGGCGTAACGACTCGGTATTTTCGAATTGGAACTCCAACCCGTCGCCACTCGCGCAGATGGGGCCTGCCGCGCTGAAACTCCAATGTGTGCCGGCGGCATCGACCGGCATCGATGCGCCGGGGGGCGACGCCGGCAGCGCGGTTCCGGACACCGCCGCGAGCGCCGCCGGGTCGCACAGGTTGAAGCTGCAGTAATGCGCGAGGATGCGTTGCTCCAGTGCCGCCTGTTCCTGTGGGCGCGGACCGCTCAGCATGACCGGTGTGCCGGCGACGGCCAACTGCACGATCCCATCAGGACCGACACCCAGCGCGATCGGCGTGGCCGGGGTGATCGTCGCAGCGAGCGCGGCATGCTCGGTCGCGAGTCCCTCGACGGCCGCGAGCCAACGGCGCAGGTCGGCGCCCTGCGGTGCGCTGCGCAGATCCGCGCGGGCGCGTTCCGCTTCCTCCCGATAGGTCAGGCTGAGTTCCAGGAGCGCGGATCGTGCGAGTTCGGCGCGCAGATCGGACGGCGCCCCGCGCAAACCGAGGGCAAGTTCCGCGAGCGCGGCGTCGGGCGTCTCGGCGACGGCGGCGTACGCGGTCAGACCGCAGAGCAACAGCAGGATGCGCAGGATAAACGGCGCGCCCATGTCAAAACCAGAACGAGGTGTCCTTCAAAAGGAACTCCACGTATGGCATGTAGTGCGAACCGTCGCAGGAGAAGGTCAGGCTGATCATGCCGTTGAAGACGTTGATCGAGGCAGTACGCAGGTAGATGGTCGGGTCTGCGAAACGCAGCGACTGCATGGTCGACAGAATCCGCTTGATGTCGACCCGGGGAATCACCGCGTCGGCGGGGTAGGGGCGCGAGGGAAAGATCAGGCAGATGTCGGGGTCGCTCAGTGCCTCGTGATCGAGCACGCGATACCGGAACGGGTCGTCGAGGGTCCAGATGATCGCCTGACTGCTGGAGAAATGGATCTGACATTGGAACACGCCGCGCTCGGTCAGCAATTCCTCCAGGATCGACAGTGCCTGTTCCTTCTTGCGATCCATCGGGCTGTCGATTCGGTGCTGCTGGAACACCGTGCCGCGAATCGCGGGATCGCCTTTGATCTGCCGCCAGTAACCGGGCTCCTCGTAGAGTTCCGAGGTGACCGGGAGGTTGCGCAGGTCGAAATCCGCGCCTAGATAGCCGAGGGTCCGTCCGTCGGCCCGTACCACCTGGAGGGCGGTCAGCGACGGCCGGTGCTGCAACTGGCTGATGTAGGCGCCCGACAGCAGAAAGCCCCAGGCGGGTACCACCTCCTTCATATAGGGGCGTTGCGAGCGGTCGCGGCCGAAGTGCTCGGGCATCAGGCCGCGCTTGCCGACGTTGTCGCAGATCTGGCGTCCGGCGGTGTCGACGCAATAGAGGAAGGTGCAATGCGGAATCCCGGGAAAGCCCTCCAGCAGAACGGTGTCGAGGCGTTCGCGATCGCCCCAGGCCGGTGCGCAATCCGCGGCAAGCCGTTCCAGCGGTTCGCGCAAAAGCTGCGCCAACTGCTCGCGCTGCAGATAGATGCTTTCCTTCCAGGAGGGTTTCATGCGGTGTCTCTGGTAACGGGGTGACCGGACAAATTCACACCCATTGGATAAGGGTCCGTCATGTTAGTTCGGTCGCCGACATGAGGGCATACCACCAACGGGAAAGTGCCAGTTTGCCGACGCCATCCGGAGCGGTTTGCCCGAATCGCCAGGCGGTGAAAATAAATGTGGCATTCTCGAAACTATTCTGTATATTGGACGCCGTTGCAGTACAGTTCTTGTAGTTAGTTCGGAAGTCCCGCCAGAAGTTCTTTGGTTGCCCCTCCCGTAATGTCTCTTACAGAAATGAACTGCACATTCACCGCAATTCAACTGAACACAGAGGTATTTACGTGACTACAGGTACAGTAAAGTGGTTCAACGACTCCAAGGGCTTCGGCTTCATCACCCCGCAGGACGGTAGCAAGGATGTCTTCGTGCATCACTCCGCGATCCAGGGTAGTGGCTTCAAGTCCCTGGCCGAGGGCCAGCAGGTATCGTTCGAAGTAGAGCAGGGCCAGAAAGGTCCGTCGGCCGTCAACGTCAAGGCCCTCTAAACAGCGAACCCTGTGCAAACAGGATGGTACTGGAGACCCCGCCTCGGCGGGGTCTTTTTTTGTCCCGGGTTCATGCCCAAGCCGTTCCGGCGAGGCGCCGGCCTTAGCCCGATTTCGGTGCGCCGATGCTGCGATATCCGCGCCGCGCCGAGTCCGGCCTTCTATACTTGGCGGGACCGAACCGCAGGAAGCTTTCGTGCTACGTCCGTACGGTCACGGAACTGTCCTCAGAGGAGTGTCTTTCCATGCCGGGTTTGCTACTGCGATTACTGATCGGCGCCCTGGGCCTATGGCTGGCCTCGGCATTGGTGCCGGGTATTCACATCGAAGGCGTCGGCACGCTGCTGTTTGCCGCGCTGTTGCTCGGCATCGTCAACGCGGTGGTGCGTCCCATCCTGATCCTGCTGACCTTGCCGATCACCATCTTCACCCTCGGACTCTTCCTGCTGGTGATCAACGCCATCACGCTGGGACTGGTCGCGGCGCTGCTGGACGATTTCACCATCGCGGGTTTCTTTTCGGCGCTGCTCGGCGGAATCATCGTGGGCCTGATCGGTTGGATCGGTTCCTGGTACATCGGCCCGAGCGGCCGCATCGAGGCGATGGTCATCCGCCGGTCATGATCGACGGAAGGGTGCTCGCCATACCGCCCGCAAGCTGTTGAGGTTTTACTTTGACACGCGCGCCGTGCCCGGCTCGCGCGTGATCACAGGGCGTGCGCACTCCGCGCAAAGCGTCGTACGGGGACCAATCAACGCGGCGGCTTGCCGCTCGGCTTGGAACCCGGCTTGGCGTTCGACGCGCCCGCGACATTGAGCGGACTCGCCGGCGCACTGTGCCAGGACACCACTTTGCCTTTTTCGAAGTACACCTCGGAGTCCCCGTAAAACCAGAGGTCGCCCGCGGTCCTGGTCGGGACGCCTTGCACCTCCAGCACCCGGCCTGGCGGATCGCCATACCCGAAGGTGACCAAGGGCGGTTTGCGCGCGGTCGCGGTCTTGGACGATCTGGCTGGCGGCTGTGCGGGGTCTACCGGCAGTTCAATGCGGCTGTGATCGACGTCGATGGTCTGGCGGCCGTTGCTCATGACCAGATCGAGCAGATAATAAACGCCGAAGCCCAGCAGGGCCGCGGCGCCGATCCAGGGCCCCAGGCGGGGGACCGACGATGGATCACGCCGTTGCCGTCTGGACCGTTGCGGTGGAACGGTGGTTTCGGATGGACGCGGCCTCTGTGGCGCCGCCGGCGCGGTGTGCCGCGGTGGCTCGAGCGGCAAGCGGCCCTGTTCACGGTAATACTGCTCGAGCAGGCCGAAGGCTTCGTTGAGTTCGAGCATCCGGTGCGCGGCCTCGGCCTTCGACTCGGGCTGTTGCTCGAAACGGTCCGGATGCCACTTCTGCACTTGTCGGCGATACGCCACCTGCAGATCGTCCCAGGTATTACCCGGCTGCAGCCCCAACAATTCATAGCTACGATGAAAATCCATTCGATCCTGCCGACAGCATTGTCCGGCCATCCTAGCAAAGCCGGACGATTTTTCCAGAACGGTTTAACAGCCCGTTAAGCGCTCGTCGGAGCGGTCGCTCGAGCCGAGTCTGTTTGATACGCCCGCCGGATTCACGGCGGACTGGCCGGTGCCAACCTGCATGGTTCAAGCCGGATGGTTATACTCGGCCCAATGAACCGCAACCCGCACCAAGCCGATGCCGACTGGCATCGCCAACACGCCACGGCCTCGCTGAAGAGGCTATTGCCGCGGCTCGAGGCGCGCTTTGCCGCACAGGTGGATACCGATGCCTGGCAGGGTTACCTGCAACGACTCCATAACCATTTTCCAAAGCTGTTTGCCGCCTTGCATCAGCTGTACGGGCAGCAATACGACTTCTTCTTTCATCTCGAAGGCATCCTGGCGTCTGCCACCGAGATGTGGCTGGCGCGGCCGACCGAACTGAAGGCGCTGGACGCGTTGCGCGAGATCGATCCGCAGTGGTATCAATCGCAACGGATGCTCGGCGCCATGTGCTATGCGGACCTGTTCGCGGGCGACCTTCAGGGGTTGCGGCAGCGCATCCCCTACCTGCTGGAACTGGGCGTGAACTACTTGCATCTGATGCCGGTGTTCAAAGTGCCGGAAGGGGACAACGACGGCGGTTATGCCGTCTCCAGCTATCGCGAACTGAACCCGAACCTGGGCGAAATTCAGGATCTCACCGAGCTTGCCTCGGAGCTGCGCCATCACGGCATGTCGCTGTGCCTGGATTTCGTGTTCAACCATACCTCGGACGAACACGATTGGGCGCGCAAGGCCTTGGCCCGCGATGCGGAATACCAAGCCTATTACCGCATGTTTCCGGATCGCACCCTGCCCGATGCCTTCGAAAAAAGCATGATCCCGGTGTTTCCCGACGAGCATCCGGGATCCTTCACCTACCGCAACCGCATCAAGCGCTGGGTCTGGACAAGTTTTCACAACTACCAGTGGGATCTCAACTACGAGAACCCGGTGGTGTTCAATCGGATGCTCGAGGAAATGTTGTTCCTCGCCAATCAGGGCGTCGAGATCCTGCGCCTGGATGCGGTGGCGTTCGTCTGGAAGAAGCTCGGTTCGAGTTGTCAGAATCTGCCCGAGGCGCACACCATCATTCAGGCGTTCAACGCCCTGGTGAGGATCGCCGCACCGGCCATGGTGTTCAAGTCCGAGGCCATCGTCCATCCGGACGAGGTGCGCAAGTACATCAGCGAGGACGAGTGTCCGCTTTCCTATAACCCGCAGCTGATGGCCCTGCT
>JBAYTM010000202.1:0-5058 GCA_041675685.1 Thiohalobacteraceae bacterium | reverse complement strand
TCACTCCCTCATTCGCCGGGACCCGGGCGGTCGAGCTGCGGTCCGTAGAGCACTGCGCGCGGGTCGTCTTCGAGACGATCGCTCAAGCGTTGGAAGCTCCCCGTGAGCCGGCGCATTTCGGACACCATCGACTCGATCTCGGGCAACGTGCGGCTACCCAGGTTCTGCAGACTGTCGCCACCGGCGTGCAACTGCCCCTCCACCAGGCGGGTTGCACCAGCAATGTCTTCGGCCATGGCCTGAATGCTGACGACGGCGGCCTCCACCCGCGCCAGCAACTGCGGCAGTTGTTCGCTGGCCGTTGCGGTATTGCGCGAAAATTCGGAGAACGCCGCGATGCCTTCCGTCAGAGCCGCGCGTTGTTCTGTTACCGTCGCCGTGAGGGTGTCGACATTCTCGAGTATGCGTAACACGTGGTCACGTGTCTGCGGCGTCAGCAGGCCGTGCAAATCGGTCGCGACCATATTGAGATTGCCGATCAGTTCCGAGACCGTCGCGTCCACGCGGGAAAACAGCGAAGGCACCGCGGGGATCACCGGGTATGCTTCGCCGGGGCGCGCCTCGATCTCCGGTGCATCGCCGCGCCCTCCGGACAGTTCGATCGCGGCGATGCCGGTCAGGCCCTGCACATTCATCTTGGCGACCGTGCCTTCCCTGATAGGCACGTCGGCATCGATGTCGACCGTGATCTGCACGTTCTCGGGGTTTTCCGGCACCAATGTCAGACCGCGCACGCGGCCGACCTGCACGCCGCGATAGCGCACCGGCGCGTCCACGAACAGCCCTGCGACCGATTCCGTCATATAGATGCGAAACGTCCGGGTGGCGTAGGCGACATCGCCGTAGGCCAGCCACAGGCTGATACCGATGGCGGCGCTGCCGAGCAGCAGCACGAAGATGCCGACGATGACGTAATGAACCCGTGGTTCCATAGTGTCTCGATTCAGTGCGGTTGCGCTGCGCGCGCCCGCGGCCCTTCGAAGTATGCGCGCACCGCGGGATGGTCGATCCGGGCCAGCTCCGCCATCGGCGCGACCGCGACGACGCGGCGGTCACCGAGAACCGCCACCCGATCCGCCACCCGCCACAGCGAATCCAGGTCGTGCGT
Organism: Thiohalobacteraceae bacterium; assembly: GCA_041675685.1. GTDB lineage: Bacteria > Pseudomonadota > Gammaproteobacteria > Thiohalobacterales > Thiohalobacteraceae > JAHJQQ01. The sequence continues at coordinate 3,950 of JBAYTM010000202.1, read as the reverse complement.
GACCATCACCACGGTCAGCCCCAGCCATTGTTTCAGCCGCAACAGCAGTTCGTCAAAGGCGGCGGCGCTGACCGGGTCCAGGCCCGAGGTCGGCTCGTCGAGGAACAGCAGTTGCGGATCGAGCGCCATGGCCCGCGCGAGGGCCGCGCGCTTGATCATGCCGCCGCTGAGTTCGCTGGGGTATTTCAAGGCCGCATCGGCCGGGAGGCCCGCCTGGCGAATCTTCAGGAGCGCGAGCTGGTCGATAAAGGCGGCATCAAGGCCGGTGTGTTCCCGTAAGGGCACGGCGACGTTCTGCAGGACCGTGAGGGCGCTGAACAGCGCGCCCTGCTGAAACAACACGCCGAAGCGTTGCCGCAGCCGCGCCATCAAATCCGCGCGCGCCCGGAGTATGTCCTCGCCGAACATGCGGATCGAGCCGCTGCTCGGCTCGCGCAACATGATCATCTCGTGCAGCAATGTGGTCTTGCCGCTGCCGCTGCCGCCGATCAGCGCGAGAATCTCCCCGCGCCGCACGTCCAGATCGAGCTGTTCGTGGATGCTGACGGCGCCGAAACGCGTGCTCACACCGCGCAGCTCCAGAACAGTTTCGGAAAGCTGCGTCATATCAGATGCCCAACCAGCTGAAGATGACCGAGAACTGCGCATCGGCGACGATGACCAGGAAGATCGACTGGACCACGGAAATGGTGGTGTGGTGACCGACACTGGCGGCGCTTCCCTGCACGCGGAACCCTTGGAAACAACCGATCATGGCGATAATCAACGCGAACACCGGGGCCTTGCCGATACCGATCAGAAACGAGCGCACCGAGATCGCCTCGTTGAGACGCTCGAGAAAGGGTGTGAAGCCGAGCCCCAGCTGCGCCTTGGCGAGGATCATGCCGCCGAGTATGCCCATGATGTCGGCGAACACCGCCAGCAATGGCAGCGCGATACAGAGCGCGATGACCTTGGGGATGACCAGGAGCTCCACCGGTTCGATACCGATCGTACGCAAGGCAGCGACCTCCTCGGTGACTTTCATGGTACCGATCTGCGCCGTGTAGGCCGACCCGGTCCGGCCCGCGACGATGATCGCGGCCAGCAAGGGACCCAGCTCACGGGTCATCGACAGGCCGATCAGGTCGGCGATGTAGATGCTGGCACCGAAGGCCCGCAGCTGTACCGCGCCCTGGTAGGCGAATACCACGCCCATGAGAAAGGACAGCAGACCGATGATGCCGAGTGCCGTCGCACCAGAGGCGTGCAGATCCGCGCCGACGGAACGCCAACGGATGCGCCAGGGCTGCAGCAGCAGTCGCCCCATGCGTGTCATCACGGCGCCGAAGAATGACAGGAAGGCAAAGAGTTGTTCGAGCGCGCTCAGCGTGCGGTGGCCGACGGTCCCGAGGCGTCCAAGCCGACCGGCGCGCGGCGGCTCCACTGTACCGAGCTCTCGCACGCGTTCGTAGAGATCGGCGAACTGGGAATTCAGCCCTTCGATCACCACCGCACGACCATCCGCCTCCAATTGCAGACGCAGCCGTTGCAGCAACCAGGCGCCGGCGGTGTCCAGGGCGTCGATCTGCGACGCGTCGAGTGTAATCTCAGCTGCGGCCGGCGTGGGCGCCCGGCTCACGCGCTCCACGGCAGCCGTAAGTCGATCGACGGTCCAACGCCCGTGGCAGCGGATGCGGGCATCCTGCCACTCGATCTCGGCCATCTCGGGGCTGGGCTTCGGCATGGGCGGGAAGTGTCCGGGATAGGACGCGGGCTTTCAAGGCGGTTGCCGACGTGATCGACGCCAGGCTGGGGCCATCGCGGGGCAACCAACCGTTGGCCGGGCAAGATTAGCTAGCCGCGCTCCGCCAGAAGATTCTGACCCGCCCCCTCGATCCATTTGCGGATCCGGTTGGCATCGCCGACGTTCGAGTATTTTCCCTGCGCGTTGAGCAAAACGATGATGGTCGGGCGCCCCGCAATGCGGACCTTCATCACCAGACAGCGCCCGGCCTCGTTGATGTAACCGGTCTTGCTCAGGCCGATCTCCCATTCCGGTTTGCGCACCAACGGATTGGTGTTCCGGTATTCCAGCAGGCCGGCGTTGGCGCCCAGCGTCACCTGCCGGGAAGTACTGGTGGTGAACTCGCGGATCAGCGGGTATTCGGCGGCCGCACGCACCAGTCGCGCAAGGTCTTCGGCGGACGAGCGGTTGCGTCCATCCAGGCCGGTGGAATCGGCAAAGTGGGTCTGACTCAAACCGAGTGCGGTCGCCTTGCGGTTCATGGCGGCGATAAAGGCCGGCGTACCACCCGGGAAGGTGCGCGCCAGGGCGGCGGCGGCGCGGTTTTCAGACGACATCAGCGCCAAGTGCAGCATCTGGCGGCGGCTCAGGGTCGCGCCCTTGCGCAGGCGCGAGCCGGTACCGCGTAAGCGGTCGAAATCTTCCGCGCTGATACTGAGTTGGGCGTCGAGCGGCAAGTCGGCGTCCAACACCACCATCGCCGTCATCAGCTTGGTCAGTGAGGCGATCGGTGCAGCGCGGTCGGCGTGGCTCGCGTATAGCTGTTCCCCGGTGAGTTCATCGATGATCAGCGCCGACGCCGAGCGCAGCTGAAGCTGTCGCTGATAGCCCGGGTCGAGCAGAAATCCGGTGATGTCCGCCGGATCGACCGGTCGGGTCAGCGCAGCCGTCTGCTGGTTTTCCGCCTGCACCGTTGCGACCGCCGCAAGCAGGGACAGCACGGCGGTCAGCATCGCCGCTAAAAGTTTGCCCACCAAAATGCATCCCCCGTTATTTTCCTGTCGCTCGCCGCGCATTATGCACGTGCAGTGCCAAACGTCGACTACTGAATGGGATCTTCGCCGCACCTGCTGGCGGGGCCCCGATGCCCGGAAGTCCGTCGGGGCCTTCAAGCCTTTTGCAGGCACAGACATCCGCTATGCGACGGCTTCGAACTCGCGGCGTTGAATCCGCTTCCTGATAGCGGCGGGCAGACCTCGACACTGGAGCGAACCGCAGGCGCGCTCCATCTCGGTGCCCCGCTCTTCAAATGTCGCCATCTTGTTGGCGCTTCCGTCCGCGCGTCGGCATCCCGCCGCTCCGTCTACTGGCTCGGCGCACTGTTTCCCTGTACGTCGCGGCGCAATCCGGTTTGGAGGCGGAACGGGCACGGCGCGAGCCCGCCGCAACGGCCCGTCCGCACCACTGGGCGGCTGTCGCGGCGTTCCGTTCCTGCCTGTTCCGAATTGGAACATGGGACGGTCTGATACCGCCCAGCCGCGACCGCTTCTTACGCATTTTCAATCACATGAGTCTGTGGCACAGGGCTTGCTGACCGACACCGATGGGTTCTTGCGGCCATTACCGACAGAACAAGACCATCGACACGCCGCATCGGGCAAGGGGAACCATGAGCTGGAACAATCTGCTGTTTTACCGTTGGATGGCCTTCAATCTGGTCGGCCTCGCCATTCTGCTGGTGTTCTTCGTGCAGGGACTGGTGGCGCCGGTGTTCCTGTCCGATTCCTCGCATATCACCTACGTGATCGCGGCGCTGTTCGCCTACGGCATGGTGCTGTGCGGCTACCGCGTCTGGAAAACGGCCTGCGAGATCAACGCCGTCAAGAGCGGCGGCAAGGGCAAGCTGCGGGATTTCGTCGCGCTGAGCGCGCGCACCGACCGCGAGAGCGTCAAGGAGGCCTTCGAGATCAAGCTGTTCGCACGCATCGCCTTCGTCAAGTACATCGCCTCCAGCCTGGTGATGCTGGGCCTGCTGGGGACGGTGATCGGCTTCATCATGGTGCTCACCCAGGTGCCCGCCAACGCCGTCGGCGACACGTCGCAGGTGGGCAAGCTGGTGGCCGTGCTCACCCACGGCATGGGCGTGGCGCTGTACACGACCCTGGTCGGCGCGGTCACCAATCTGTGGCTGAACGCCAACTACACCATGCTGCGCACCGGCGTC
>JBAYTM010000201.1:0-5072 GCA_041675685.1 Thiohalobacteraceae bacterium | reverse complement strand
TCCTCCGTCTCGTCGGCGCTAAGATTGCAGAAATCCGAGATGTAATAGGCGTCGTACAAATGCGGGCGGTCACGGTCCGCGGCCACCTTGGCCTCCGGAATGATATCGACGCCGACCATTCGCGACACGCCATACTTCTCCAGCGCCTCGCCCATCAAGCCGTTGCCTGCGCCCAGGTCGAGCACACGCAGTTCGCTGAAATGTTCCTGGGTCTGATCGACCGCGGATTTCAGGATCTCGGTGACCTTCTCCGGAGAACTGCACTTGAGACGGTCGTAGAAGATCTGCTCATACAGACCAGGGCGTTTGTAGATTTCGTTGTAGTCGTGAAATCTGATCTTTTCCTTGTTGCCGTCCATACCGTACAGGTAAAAGTAGACTTCATCCTGTGCGAGGGCATGGGCGCCCAACTGTGGGAACTGAATGCGGTGTCGTTGCGATTTCATGGCTCTCCTGAACGCTGCTTCATAGGCTTGCACGACGGCTGGATCGAAATCCGCCATAGGCATATCAGACGCGACGAGCGAGAGGTCCCTTTCCCTTTCGAAACGTGCCCGTTTGCTTGAACTTACGCGAATCGGCTACGGCGATGGGCGCCGCGAGGGCGGCCCGGGTAATGCGCGGCACTGTGTGCGGGCGTACGGACTACGGGTTTCTAGTTGTCAACGCGTGCGATTAGTGGCTGCACAAGCCTGATCTGGAAAAATAACGTCTGTACCTTAACACAGATCACAATCCACGTCAGAGCACGCGCCGACCCTGGAAAACAAGGCAGTTTCAGTGACCGAGGCTGCTTCTGCGCAGGAGATGCTCGATCGACCCCGGCGTGAGCGGCCGCGCGTAGAGATAGCCCTGCCCCTCGTCGCAACCGCGCCGGCGCAGCAGCGCGGCCTGCTCCGCGGTTTCGACCCCTTCCGCCAGCACCTGCAGATTCAGTCGGTGCGCCATGGCGATGATTGCATCGGTGATGGCGACGTCGTTCGCATCGGTCTGCATGTCGCGTACAAAGGCGCGGTCGATCTTGATGCGATCGATCGGCAGGTACTTGAGCGAGCTGAGGCAGGAATATCCGGTTCCGAAGTCGTCGATCGCCAGGAACACACCGAGCAGTTTGAGCGCTTGCAGCGTCGCCAGGCAGCTGCTGCTGTTTTGCAGTGTGCTTTCCGTGATCTCGACCTCGAGCTGACCGCTGACCAAGGCGTTGTCGTTCAAGGCGCTCTTTATGACCCTGACCAATTGATCGTCGCGCATCTGTCGCGCGGAGACATTGACCGCAATCCGCAGTCGCGGTAAGCCGGCCTTGTGCCAATCGCCAGCCTGTTTGCAGGCGCTCCGCACGACCCACTCGCCGATATCCACGATCAACCCGTTGTCTTCGGCCAGGGGGATGATCTGACCCGCATCCAGCAGACCCCGGACAGGATGTTGCCACCGGATAAGCGCCTCGACCCCGACCATTTCCCCAGTCCGCAAGGAATACTGCGGCTGATAGTGGAGAAGAAATTCGCCGCGCTTCAGACCTTGCCGCAGGTCCTGATCCAAGGCCATGTAGCGGGCCGTCTCCGCTGTCATTTTCGCGTCATAGAAGGCATAGCCGTTGCGTCCCTGCTCCTTGGCGACGTACATCGCCGAGTCTGCCGCACTGATAAGATCGTCGACGTTCGTGCAGTCGTCCGGAAACAGACTGATGCCGATACTGGGCGACACGCTCAGATCTGTAGCGTCGATGCATATCTGCTGGTTGAGCGTACTGATGATCTTCTTCGCGACCACCATCACGTCCTCGGCGCTGTCGATTGGATCGAGTATCACCATGAACTCGTCGCCGCCCTGACGCGCGACCGTATCCTGCGCCCGCACGCAGCTCTGCATGCGTTGCGCGATGGTGCGCAATATTTCGTCGCCGACCTGATGTCCGAGGCTGTCGTTGATCCGCTTGAAATAGTCCAGATCGACGAACAACAGCGCGGTCCGCGAACGCTGACGCTTGGCGCGCTCGGTCGCGCGTTCGAGCCGCTCCCGCGCCAGCAGCCGGTTGGGCAACCCGGTCAGTGCGTCGTGATGCGCCAGATGAAACAGTTTGCGTTCCGCGTTGCGGATCGCAGTCAGGTCGGTGAACACCGCCACGCAATGCGCTTGATCCTCGCCGTCCTCGCGAACCTGCACCAGGTTTGCGAGGACGTGGTGTTGCTCTCCACCTTTAATCCGCCCGCCCAGTTCCCCGCTCCAACTGCCCTGCTCGCGCAACGCGCGGTCGATGTCCCGAATCTGCTCGATCCGATCCGCGTTATCGAGTAACAGGCTCGGTTGCTCTCCGACGATCATCGACACCGGCATACCGATCAGCTCGCAGTAACTACGGTTTGCGGCGAGCGTGCGGTAGTCGTGGTCGAGCACCAGGATCCCGTCGGGGCTCGCCTCGAACACCGTCGCCGCCTGCCGCAGACGCCGTTCCGATTCCTTGTGCGCCGTGACGTCCCGGACGATGCCGATGATGCGACCCGCCGAAGCGCCGCAGCTCGGCGCGAACAGATTCCCCTGCACTTGCAACCAGCGCGGGGCGTCGCCTTTGGACGGACTGCGGAATTCCACTTCAAAGGGACCCACCTCGGCGATGGAGGTGTCGAGCGCCTGCTTGACCCTCGCCCGGTCTTTGGGATGCACGCGCTCCATGAAGTCGTCCCACGTGCTGCTGAACAGCTCCTGAGCCGGACCGAGCGGGTCCTCGCCCGGTGCCGCGCTCGGCAGGCGGTACGTGCCGAGGTCCAACTCCCATGGGCCCATTTCCGCTGCATCCATGGCCAGCCGCAAGCGCTCCTCGCTCTCGCGGAGCGCAATGTCGGTGCGGCGACGTTCCATCACCATTTGGATGGTCGCGTGCAAGGCCTGCTCGGAGAACGGCTCGACGAGATAGCCGTACGGCTTGGTGTCGCGGGCACGGTCCAGCGTGGCGTCCTCGGGGTAGGCCGTCAGGTAGATAACCGGGATTCCCAGTTCGCTGGGCATGCGTTCTGCCGTCTCTATACCGTCGATGGCGCCACCGATATTGACGTCCATCAGCACCAGGTCCGGACGCAGATCCTGCACCTGCTGCAACGCCTGTTCGCCGGTCGCCGCGATAGCCGGCACCTCATAGCCCAACTTGGTCAGTCGCTGTTGGAGATCGAGTGCGACGATACGCTCGTCCTGCACCACCAGAACCCTGCATTTCAACATAACAAACCCTAACCTGGGTCGCAGATGCGATCAGTCACTTGGCGGGAAGCGCAGCGTGAACTCGGTCGGGCGTGCGTGCTGCACCTCCAACTTGCCGCCCGACTGCTCGGTCGGAATCACCACCAGCTTCCATCCAGGATTCGTGGACTTCGCAAGCTCGATATCTTCCGGAATACCCACCGGCCGGGGAAGCTGTGGCCGCTCTGCAGATTGTTTTTGACGCGATGATGGATCTCTCCAATCGGTACGTGATGTCGGTGCCGCAGAAACCGGCAATGCTGTCCATAGCGTTCGATGGTACCTCGTGCACGTACTGACTGAGCGGCATGATCAGGCTGGCGGTCGGCGAACGCCGGGATCGCGATCTGGAAGTACGACAAGGCCGCAGTATCGCCTCAGCCTTCGGACCGCGACTGTCGCTCCGGCTTTTGCCGAAGCGCCATCACGGATCCGCGTCGACAATAACGTCATTCAACTTGGCCGTCCAGGGACGAAACGATGCAGACAGCTGTCCGTTTTTGTCCGACCAAACTCTCCCTCGGCATGCATGCAAGGCCCGGCGTGATCGTTTTCGACGATGGTATTTTTTACATCGCGGAAAATGGGCCTCACGACGGCAAAATGCGATCAGTGTTCCGCCGTCCGGGTTACCCCACGATTATCGCGGAGATGAAAAATTTTTCGTTTTCGCCTGTCGATTTCTCCCTCGGTCGTACGTCATACAGTTACAAGGCCCACGCATGACGCCGTCGGCCTCCATCTTTCACGCTGATCAATGGGCGAGGCCGCCCCGGGGAGGATATATGCAAGTCCAGCCTTACCTTTTCTTCGATGGCCGTTGCGAAGAGGCGGTCGAGTTCTATCGCACCGCACTCGGTGCGCAGGTAACGATGCTTATGCGCTTCAAGGACAGCCCTGAGCCCTGCGATGCCGGCATGCCGCCCGGCACGGACGACAAAATCATGCATGCGAGCTTCCGCATCGGAGATGACTTACTCATGGCGTCCGATGGCGAATGTACCGGACAACCGAGCTTTCAGGGTTTTTCGCTTTCGCTTTCCGTTCAAGACGAGGCGGAGGCGGAGCGTGTCTTCATTGCCCTGGCGGTCGATGGCCAAGTACGGATGCCCTTGACCAAGACGTTCTTCGCGCCACGTTTCGGCATGGTTGCCGACCGGTTCGGTGTGTCCTGGATGGTTATCGTGGCCAGCTGAGTTCGACTGACAAGGAGGATTCGCCATGCGCTTTATGATTATCGTAAAAGCCACCCGGGACTCCGAGGCGGGCGTTATGCCCGACGAGAAGCTGCTCGCCGCGATGGCCGCATACCACGAGGAGCTGGCAAAGGCCGGCGCACTGCTCGACGGCTCGGGTCTGCAGCCGAGCTCCAAAGGATGGCGTATCCAGTACGCGGGCGATCAACGCAAGGTAATCGATGGCCCATTCACGGAGACCAAGGAGCTGATCGCGGGCTACACCCTGATCCAGGCGAAGTCGCGGGAAGAGGCCCTGGAATGGACCCGTCGCTTTCCAAACCCTGCCGGCGACGGCCGGGACGCCGAGATCGAAGTCCGCCAGCTGTTCGAACTGGAGGATTTCGGACAAAGCGCAATCCTCGATCGCTTCCACAAAATCGGCATGGGTGCTGCGGCGCCGGACTGACGCGACGTCGCGTATGGATTGGAACAGCATCGTTCGAGCGTATCTACACTGTTACTGGAGGAAGCCTTTATGCCCTATTTACTCTTGATCCTGGAGCCGCGCGGCCAGCGCGCCGAACGAACCGCCGAAGAGGCCCGGTCCGTCTATGCCGATATGGTGCGATTCGGCGAGGCGCTGCACGGACGCGGACTGCT
>JBAYTM010000200.1:0-5124 GCA_041675685.1 Thiohalobacteraceae bacterium | reverse complement strand
GTCATGCAAGGCTGCGCCGCCAGGCGCTTCTTCCCCGATGCGCAGGGCCGGTATGCCGAGCACAAGGAAGACGTGCACATCCTGATGAAGGTCGAGACGCACAATCATCCGACGGCGATCTCGCCCTTTCCCGGCGCGGCCACCGGCTCCGGCGGCGAGATACGCGACGAGGGCGCGACCGGTCGCGGCAGCAAACCCAAGGCCGGGCTCTGCGGCTTTTCCGTGTCGAACCTGCGCATCCCCGGTTTCGAACAACCCTGGGAAACCGACTTCGGCAAGCCGTCGCGCATCGCCTCCGCGCTCGACATCATGATCGAAGGTCCGCTCGGCGCGGCCGCGTTCAACAACGAGTTCGGCCGGCCGAATCTGTGCGGCTATTTCCGCACCTTCGAGGAACGCGTGCCGGGGCCCACCGGCGACGAGATCCGCGGTTACCACAAGCCGATCATGATCGCCGGCGGGCTGGGCAACATCCGCGGCGAACATGTCGAGAAGAACGCCATCCCGCCCGGCGCGCAACTGGTGGTGCTCGGCGGCCCGTCGATGCTGATCGGCCTGGGCGGCGGCGCGGCCTCCAGCATGTCCAGCGGAACCAGCGCCGAAGACCTGGATTTCGCCTCGGTGCAGCGCGGCAACCCCGAGATGCAGCGCCGCGCCCAGGAAGTCATCGACCGTTGCTGGGCGATGGGCGCGGACAACCCCATCATCTCGGTGCACGACGTCGGCGCGGGCGGCCTGTCGAACGCGCTGCCGGAACTGGTCAACGACAGCGGCCGCGGCGCACGCTTCGAACTGCGCGCGGTGCCGAACGACGACCCCGGCATGTCGCCGATGCAGATCTGGTCCAACGAATCGCAGGAGCGTTACGTGCTCGCGGTCGGCGCCGACCGTGTCGACGAGTTCCAGGCGCTCTGCGAACGCGAACGTTGCCCGTTCGAGGTCGTCGGTGAGGCGACCGAGGAACAGCAGTTGATCGTCGGCGACGGCCATTTCGAGAATCTGCCGGTCGACCTGCCGATGGCCCTGCTGCTCGGCAAACCGCCGAAGATGCTGCGCGACGTGCATCACCGCACCTTCACCAAGCAGGACTTCGACACCCGTGCCGTCGATGTGCGCGACGCGGCCTATCGCGTGTTGCGGCTGCCGGCGGTCGCCAACAAGGGCTTCCTGATCAGCATCGGCGACCGCAGCGTCACCGGCACCGTGACGCGCGACCAGATGGTCGGCCCCTGGCAGGTGCCGGTGGCCGACGCCGCGGTCACCGCAAGCGATTACCGCGGCTATACCGGCGAGGCGATGGCCATGGGCGAGCGCACGCCGATCGCGCTGGTCGACGCCGCCGCGTCCGGGCGCATGGCGGTCGGCGAGTCGATCACGAATATCGCCTGCGCCGATATCGGACGCATCGAGGACATCCGCCTCTCGGCGAACTGGATGGCGCCGGCCGGTCATCCGGGCGAGGACGCGAATCTGTTCGACACGGTGCGTGCGGTCGGCAAGGAGCTCTGTCCCGCACTCGGCATCGCCATCCCGGTCGGCAAGGATTCGTTGTCGATGAAGAGCGTCTGGAGCGAGGCCGGCGAGGCGCGCGAGGTCACGGCGCCGGTGTCGCTGATCGTCACCGCCTTCGCGCCGGTGCAGAACGTCGCGCGCACGCGCACACCCCAGCTGCGCACCGATCTCGGCGACACGGACCTGATCCTCATCGACCTGGGCAAGGGCCACAATCGCATGGCCGGTTCGGCACTGGCGCAGGTGTACAAGCAGGTCGGTCATCACGCGCCCGATCTCGACGACCCGCAGGCGATGAAGTCGTTCTTCGCCGCGATCCGCGAACTGATGCGCGAGGATCTGATCATCGCCTATCACGACCGTTCCGACGGCGGCCTGTTGGCGACGCTCTGCGAGATGGCCTTCGCCGGCCACATCGGCCTCGAGGTGCAACTCGACGAACTGGGCGAGGATCCCGTTGCTGCGCTGTTCAGCGAAGAACTCGGCGCGGTGATCCAGGTGTTGCACTGCGATACCGATACCGTGCTCGACATCCTGCGCGGTTACGGCTTGTCGCGTCACAGCCATGTGCTGGGCACCCACGAAGACGACGACCGCATCCGCATCGCCTATGGCAGCGACATGCTGCTGGACGAATCGCGTGTCGATCTGCAACGCGCCTGGAGCGAGACGAGCTACCGGATGCAGGCGCTGCGCGACAATCCGCAGTGCGCGCAACAGGAGTTCGACGGGCTGCTCGATCGGCTCGATCCGGGCATCCAGGTCAAACTCAATTTCGATCCGGACGACGACATCGCCGCCCCCTTCTTCAACCGCGGCGCGCGCCCGCGCATGGCGATCCTGCGCGAGCAGGGCGTGAACGGCCAGATCGAGATGGCGGCCGCCTTCACGCGCGCCGGCTTCGAGTGCGTCGACCTGCACATGACCGACATACTCAGCGGCCGCGCCTCGTTGTCGGACTTCAAGGGTCTGGTCGCCTGTGGCGGCTTCTCCTACGGTGACGTGCTCGGCGCCGGAATGGGCTGGGCAAAGTCGATCCTGTTCAGCGCTCAGGCGCGCGACCAGTTCGCCGCCTTCTTCGCACGCGAGGACAGCTTCGGTCTGGGTGTCTGCAACGGTTGTCAGATGTTCTCGGGCCTCAAGGAGCTGATCCCGGGCGCCGACCACTGGCCGCGTTTCCGGCGTAATCTGTCGGAGCAGTTCGAGGCGCGCTTCGCGCTGGTGGAGATCCTGCCGACACCCTCGATCTTTTTCGCCGGCATGCACGGTTCGCGCATGCCGATCGCAGTGGCCCACGGCGAGGGCCGCGCCGAATTCGCGACACCCGACGGTGCCCAGCAGGCCGTCCAGTCGCGCCTGGTCACGGCGCGCTACCTCGATCACTACGGCCGCGCCACCGAGGTCTACCCGCTCAACCCCAATGGCTCGCCCGGCGGCATCACCGGCCTCACCACCGCCGACGGCCGCTTCAGCATCCTGATGCCGCACCCCGAACGCGTGTTCCGTGCCGTGCAGCATTCCTGGCGTCCTGACGAGTGGCTGGAGGATGGTCCCTGGATGCGCATCTTCCGTAATGCGCGGGCCTGGGTGGGGTAAAACAGTACTTCGACCGCGAAGGACGCGAAGGCGCGCGAAGGGGAAACCGCTTTTATGTAGGGCGCATCAGGCGGGGGCCGTCATGCGCCGGATGGTCGGGCAAACGCCTAGTCGGGAGCATGCAGTGAGGCGCAAGGCCGCGGGCCGGCTGTTGCCTGCCGCCTCCGAGCTTCGCAAGTCGGCTTCAGGCAACAGCCGGCCCGCGCCTGGACGCATGGGGCTTGCACCGTTGGAGATTCAATGCGTGTCTGGGTGCCTGGCCCGGCGGTACGGTCGTTCGCAAAGCCGCCTTGCGCAAGCCCCGTAATGCGCCAAATGTGTCGCGTTGTATTGTTCGGATATCTCGCGCAATACGCCGCTAACCAAGCCCCCGCGCCCCACAATAATTCATTCTTTGCGCGCCTTCGCGTCCTTGGCGGTTAAAGCTTTTTTCATTGCCGGGAACCCGCGCGCGCCGCACGGGTCACATCAAGAATCCGCGCTTGAGGGTAGCTGCCATGGCCATGATCCGCACACCCGCCGATATCCCGCCGTCCGAGATCACGCCCGAGTCCGTCTACCGCGCCCGCCGGCAGTTTCTGCAGGCCGGTGCCGCGGTGGTCGGTGCGGGCCTGTTGAGCCGACTGGCCCCGGCGCAGGCGCAGACCGGGCGGTTTTCCGATGCGGCGCGCAGCCCCTTCAGCACCGATGAAACCGCGACGGAATTCAAGGACGTCACCACCTACAACAATTTTTATGAGTTCGGCGTCGGCAAGGGAGACCCTGCCAAGAACGCCCATAGCCTGAAGACCTCTCCCTGGTCGGTCGAGGTCGCGGGTGAATGCGCCAAACCCGGCCGCTACAACCTCGAAGACGTCCTCCGACCGCACCCCTTCGAGGAGCGCATCTATCGCCTGCGCTGTGTCGAAGGCTGGTCGATGGTCATCCCCTGGGTCGGCTTTCCGCTGGCCGATCTCATCAAGCGCTTCGAGCCGACCGGCAACGCCAAGTACGTCGAGTTCGAGACCCTGCAGGATCCCGAGCAGATGCCCGGCCAGCGCCGGGCGATCCTGAAATGGCCCTACGTCGAAGGTCTGCGCATGGACGAGGCCATGCACCCGCTGACGATCCTGGCGGTCGGTCTCTATGGCGATGTCCTGCCCAACCAGAACGGCGCGCCGCTGCGCCTGGTGGTGCCCTGGAAATACGGCTTCAAGAGCATCAAGTCGATCGTGAAGATCAGCTTCGTCGAACAACAACCTATAAGCGCCTGGATGCGCGCGGCGCCCAACGAATACGGCTTCTACTCGAATGTGAACCCGGATGTCGACCACCCGCGCTGGAGCCAACGCACCGAACGCCGTATCGGCGAATTCCTCAAACGCAAAACGCTCCCCTTCAACGGCTACGCCGACCAGGTCGCTGCGCTGTATACGGGGATGGATCTGCGCAAGAATTTTTAAATGCAAGTGCGACTTTTACCGCAAAGGACGCAAAGGCGCGCGAAGGAGATCGTTAATGAGTGCAAAAGAACCTCCTCGGTGCAAGAGATAATCAGGGTTAAAAGGAGTCGCCCGGACTCAGTCTTTTGCGGTATTCAGAAATCGCGTGAATCGACCCGTTGGATTTGTGTTAGGTGGCTGTCCTTTGCGCGCCTTTGCGTCCATGGCGGTTAAAGTTGTTTTGCACGGATTAGAATGAAACCCTGGATCAAGCCCACCGTCTTTTCCCTCAGTCTGCTGCCGCTGGGTTGGCTGGTGTTTGCGTTGTTCACGGATCGGCTCGGGGCCAATCCGATCGAGGCGTTGACGCGGGATACCGGGGAATGGGGGTTACGCCTGCTGCTGATCACGCTGTGCATGACGCCGCTGCGGCGTTACATGGGCTGGAACTGGCCGCTGCGGGTGCGACGCATGCTGGGGCTGTTCGCGTTCTTCTATGTCTGCGTGCACCTCACCAGCTATCTGTGGCTGGATCAGTTCTTCGACTGGAGCGAAATCCTGCGCGACGTCTTCGAGCGGCCCTTCATCACCGTCG
>JBAYTM010000199.1:0-5137 GCA_041675685.1 Thiohalobacteraceae bacterium | reverse complement strand
CAGGGAACCCGAACCAACTCCTAGTCCGTCATTCCGGCGCAGGCCGGAATCCAGGGGACTCAGCGACTGGATCCCGGCCTTCGCTGGCATGCCGGTGAAATGATTTACTGCTGGACTCCTTACCAGCCACACCCGAATCAATTCCTCGTCCGTCATTCCGGCGCAGGCCGGAATCCAGGGGACTCAGCGACTGGACGCCGGCCTTCGCCGGGATGACGGCGGTATGAATCGGGGGCGAATTTCTAATAGCGCGCGGTCAGCAGACCGCCGGCGATCAGCAGCGGGGTGATGATGGCGGCGAGCGCGTTCAGCGCCAGGTAAGGCGTCAATCGCCCGATGTCCGTTGCGAATCGGTACGCGCCCAGGAAGGCGGCCGCGGCGACCAAGGCACCGAGCAGTCCGAAAAGGCTGGCGCGCGGCAGCAGTTGGAATTGCACCGCGGCGACAAGGCTCGCGAACGCCAGCACCAGCAGGCCGCCGTACAGCAGACTGCTCGCCTGTCTGCCGATGATGATCGGAAAATTGCGGCGACCGGCGCGGCGGTCCGCCTCGACATCGGGAAACTGGTTCAACAGCAACAATCCGCTGACCAGAAAGAACGGCACCGCGGACAGCGCGAACGCCGTCGAGGAATAGCTGCCGGTCAAGACGTAGTAAGTGCCCAGCACCATCAAGGGACCGAAGCCGAGCCCTGGCGCGAACAGCCACAGCAGCGGCCAACGATTGATCCAGGGCGTGTACAGCAGGATCACCAGCACGCCGATCAGGCCGACTGGCAACAGGCCGAGTCCTCGCACGGCGAGAAAATAGCCGCCGAGCACCAGCACGAGCGCCAGACTCGCCCAGGCGATCGCGAGCGTCGGCCGCGCCAGCGCCGGTTGCGCCGGCAACACCCCGCTACCGCCGCTGAATGGCGTGCGCCGGGTCGTCGCATCCAGACCGCTCTTGAAATCGAAGTATTCATTGAAGGTATTGACGCTGATATGGGCCGCCAACGCGCCGATCAATACGAGCGACAGCAGCACCGGGTCGACGCTGCCATGGGTCCAGAGCGCGGCGCCCCAGCCCAGCGCGACGCTGCTCGGTGTCAAAATCAGAAACGGCAGTCGCAGCGTACCGGCCAGTCGTCTCCACATATCGGCGCCGATCAGGCGGGCGCCAGATACGCCTCGACCCAGCGGGCGTAGGCGTCGACGAAGCCTTGCACGAAGCCACGCATGCCCTCGTCGGCGAATCCGCCCTGGGCACTGAATGCCGCGTCGCTGATCCCGCCCAGATAGGCCTCGGGTTGTTGCATGCAGGGGATATCCAGGAACACGAAGGTCTGGCGCAGATGATGATTCGCGCCGAAGCCGCCGATGGCGCCGGGCGACACGCTGATCACGGCACCCGGTTTGCCGCCCCAGGCATTGGCGCCGTAGGGACGCGAACCGACGTCCAAGGCGTTCTTCAGCGCACCGGGGATGGAGCGGTTGTATTCCGGCGTGACAAACAGCACGGCGTCTGCCGCCTTCAGGCGTTGCCGGAATTCGACCCAGGACTGGGGTGGATCGCCTTGATCGTCGTCCTCGTTGTAGAGCGGCAACTGCCCGATCTCGACGATTTCCATCGCCAGGTTTTGTGGGGCCATCGCCTGCATGGCCCGGGCGACTTTGCGGTTGAAGGAGCCTTTGCGCAGACTGCCGACGATTACTGCGACTTTCCTGGACATGGTTTTCTCCTCGGTGATTTCGATGCGTTCCGGTGGTTCAGTTCGTACGGGAAGCTCTGATCGGTTCGTCATGTCGGCGCAGG
This sequence comes from Thiohalobacteraceae bacterium, assembly GCA_041675685.1. Classification (GTDB taxonomy): domain Bacteria; phylum Pseudomonadota; class Gammaproteobacteria; order Thiohalobacterales; family Thiohalobacteraceae; genus JAHJQQ01. The sequence goes on along the minus strand of JBAYTM010000199.1, from coordinate 3,343 downwards.
CCGGCAATTCAGGTTACTGATTCTCTGGATTCCGGCCTTCGCCGGAATGACGAGAAAAGCGTGGAATTCCGCAGACGCCAATAATCGGGACGACCACCGCGGACATCCCGGTTTTGACGGCGTCGCGCCGCAAGCGTGGGCAATAGGCCTTCTGGCCGAACGGCCACTGCAGCGCAGCACGCCACGTATTCTGCTTCGTATCCTGTCAAAGCCGTCGCAACGCCGCATTGATGGTTTTCAAATCGAACAGCTCCGGGTCGAAGCCGCCCGGAAGCCAGTCGCGAAGCTCCGGATATTCGTCGTCGAGTTCGTCGGCGATGAGATCCAGCAGCTGCCGGTAGGCATGCGGCCCGCCGCAGTCTTCGGGCGGGCAGGCGCGGCTGCCTTTGAGGCAGACCGGCAGGCGCTGTCCGGTATCGAAGGGGAGAATCTCTTCAAGCTTGATCTCGTGACGCCAGCCGTCGCCGAAATCGTACTCGTAGTCGATCTTGTCGCCCTCTTCCCGGAGCAGCGCATTCAGGCGCACCTCGTCTTCGCGGCGCACGTTGGCGTTGTACGGGTCCGGCGCACCGTAACGCTCCGCGCCGCGCAGGAACTGATGCAGATGCGCATCGCTCCAGCCCATGGCGATCTGCAGAACCAGGTGCAGCTTCGGCAGTTTGATCGACGAGGGCACCAGCAGACGCCGCCAGATCGGCGGACGAACGCCCTTCAGGCTGACCCTGAGCTGGTAGATGCTATGCAGGACAGTCGGCACGCTGCTCGCCCGTCAAACTCGTGAAGGATGCATCGCCGGCATCTGCGCGGACTCGGCTCTCCGGCATGGCATCAGTCCACACGCGGGCTGCCGCGTTCCAGCTCGACCAGATGCGAAAGCAGCTCGGAATTCTTCTGCACATGAAATATATAGCGCGGCACGTCGCGCTCGGTCGATTGCGCCATGAAAGGTTCGCCCCAAAAGCTCAACAGCGCCTCGGCACCGCCGCTCTGCTGGCTGTCGGCCAGTATGAAAGAAACGTTCTGGCTCAGATTGCACCAGCGCGGCTCGCGCACCTTGGCCGCTTGCCCGCAGGCAAGAATCTTCGGCCACACGGCCTGTTCCCACAGACCCTGCTGACTCGCGTCGAGCACGAACTGAATGGAGTCGACACGCGGGTTTTCCAACGCCGGCCGCAGCAACGCATCGAACAGCGGTTGCGGTTTGTACATCGACAGGCAGACGTTGAACCAGATCGCATCGCCGCTCATGTGACGCGCGAACTGCTCGCTGACGGAGCGCAACTGACGCGGACCGACCAGGACCACGTCCGGCGCCTTGAGCGCGTACTGCATCCTGCGCACGGCATGCTCGATGCGGTCCACCTGATCGGCGGTCGCTTCGTTGCTGCGCGTATGACGCATGAAGTTGATGAACAGCAGCCCGAGCAGGGCGAGCACAATGGGCAGAATGACCTGCTCGTCGACGATATGCAGCAGATGCAGGATGATGGCGACCACGGCGGCCAGCAGCCCGGCGATCGCGTCCCACTCGTAACTGAGTAATTGTTTGAGTTTCATTCGATGCGATTGGAGCATCCGAGCCCCGGTAAGGCAAGGTCTGGATGGTCGTTCTCGCGGCATGCTGTGCACGGCGAGGCGTATCCCCCGTGCACGGCGCGCGGTTTTTAAGCGTCACTCCGCGTGCTTTGCAGATGCGCCGTTGCGGGCCAATCAAGCCCCGGCCGACTTCCCCGGCAAGGTAAAACGAAAGGTCGAACCGACGCCCTCCTCGCTCTCGACCGTCACCTCGCCGCCGTGCGCCTCGATGAAGGTCTTGACGGTCGCGAGCGGCACGTGATCGTCGAGGGTCGGGATGTCGAGGTGCCGTGCCGAAGGCAGCTGCCGGACGTGCGCGCGCCAGCGCTCGATCAGTTCGTCGCGCCGACCCGCGATCAGTGTCGCCGGCCTGTGAAGATTCTTGAGCGTCATGCCGAGGCGCCGTCCTTGTGACGTTGGTTTCCAACAAAACTTCAACCATCGAGGCACTACCCTGCCAGCGGACCGGGGCGGATGTCCAGGGCATTTGGCAAAGGGATTTTGAACTGGCGCTACGCGCGCGCAAATTATCACGCAGCGTATGAGGGACTTTCCGCGTCGGCAGGTCGGCGCTGCCGTCGCAGTGCCTGGACTAAGCTTTGCTTGGTGTACCGACCTTGCAAGCGATGTCGATCTTTCGAATTGCATGTCCGCGATGCAGGAGAACAATCCCGTGCAGGAATTGAACATCGTGCTGGTAACGATCGGCGGCATGGTGCTGGTGCTCGGCCTGCTGTCCAGGCCGCTGAAACGGACGATATTTTCTACTCCCTTGCTGGCGCTCACGCTCGGCATCCTGATCGGGCCGCTCGGGCTTGGTCTGCTGCATCCCGCGCAATGGGGCCGACTCGACGTCATCCTGGAACAAGCGGCGCGACTGACCATCGCGATCGGCCTGATGGGCGTTGCACTGCGTCTGCCGCGGACCTTCCCGTTCCGGCATTGGCGTTCGCTCGCGGTATTGCTCGGTCTCGGCATGCCCCTGATGTGGTTGAGCAGTGGACTCCTCGCGTACTGGTTACTGGACCTGCCGCTGCTGGTCGCGCTATTGCTTGGCGCCGTCGTCTGCGCCACCGATCCGATCGTCGCCACCTCCATCGTCACCGGCGACGTCGCCGAGGACAATCTGCCGAAACGCTTGCGGCATACGCTGTCGGCCGAGTCGGGCGCAAACGATGGACTGGCCTACCCGCTGGTGCTGTTGCCCATCCTGCTGTTGACCCAGCCGCCTGCCGACGCCTGGCCGACCTGGCTTGGACGCACCCTGTTGTGGGAAGTGGGTGCAGCGGCGCTGGTCGGCGCCTTGCTAGGGTTCGTCGCCGCGCATCTTCTCAAACGGGCCGAAGCCCATCACAGCATCGAACAACATTCCTTTCTCGCCTTCACGCTGGCATTGACCCTGTTCGCTTTGGGCGTCGCAAGCCTGTTGGGCACCGACGGCATCCTGGCCGTCTTTATCGCAGGCATAACCCTGGACCACTTCGCCAACGCCAGCGAACGGCGCCAGGAGGAACGCGTGCAGGAAGCGGTCAATCAGTTTTTCACGCTGCCGATCTTCACCTTCCTCGGCCTGGTGCTGCCCTGGGACCAGTGGCGCGCCTTGGGATGGGCGGGCCTGGCTATGGTGGTAGCGGTCCTGTTACTGCGCCGGCTACCCTTCCTGCTGATCCTCAAACGCTGGATACCGGAATTGCAGGACACCAAGGACGCCCTGTTCCTCGGCTGGTTCGGACCCATCGGCGTGGCGGCATTGTTCTATGCGATGTTG
>JBAYTM010000198.1:0-5154 GCA_041675685.1 Thiohalobacteraceae bacterium | reverse complement strand
GCGCCCGACAGCCGCGTCATGGCCGTGGTCAAGGCCAACGCCTACGGGCACGGACTGGTGCGCGTCGCACAGGCCTTGCGTGACGCGGACGGTTTCGGCGTTGCCTGTCTCGAGGAAGCGGTCAATCTGCGCGAGGCCGGCGTGCGCGCCCCGATCAGCTTGCTGGAAGGCTTTTTCGCGAGCGACGAATTGACCGCGATCAGCCATTACCGGTTGACGCCGGTGATCCACAGTGAGCACCAGCTCGTACAGTTGGAAGCGGCGACATTGCCACAGCCGATCGATGTGTGGCTGAAGATCGATACCGGCATGCACCGGCTCGGCATCGCGCCCGGGGCGGCGGAAGTCTTGTACCGGCGCCTGCGAAACTCGTCCAATGTCGCCGACGTCGGCCTGTTTTCGCATCTGGCGTACGCCGACGATCGCCGCAGTGCGCAAACCCCGCAGCAATGCGAGCGCTTCACGGCAGCGACGCAGGACCTCGACGGCGCGCGTTCGCTCGCCAATTCCGGTGGCCTGTTGGGGTGGCCAGAGACGCACTTCGATTGGGTTCGACCGGGTCTGCTGCTGTACGGCATTTCACCTTTTTCCGGCAGCACCGCCGCGGAGCACGGATTGCGCCCGGTGATGACATTGGAATCCCGACTCATCGCGGTGAACCGGTTCGAACGCGGCGCCGCGATCGGATACGGCGGCGCCTGGGTCTGTCCGGAAGACATGGCCGTAGGCGTGGTCGCGGCCGGCTATGGCGATGGCTATCCGCGTCATGCCTCCACGGGCACCCCGGTGCTGGTGAACGGACAGCGGACGCAGCTCATCGGTCGGGTGTCCATGGACATGTTGTGTGTCGACCTGCGCGAACAGCCGGATGCGCGCGTTGACGACCCGGTGATGCTCTGGGGGGCTGAGCTGTCGGTCGAAGAGATCGCGCGGTGCGCCGGGACCATTCCCTACGAACTGGTGTGCGCCGTCGCGTCGCGGGTTCCGGTCCAGACGGTCGCCGCGGCACCAGCCGCCGCGCTCCCCTGAGCGTCGGTGCGTCGGATTTCCTGACGCAGCAGCCGGAAAGCTTCGCCCGCGAAGCCGATCCGCTTCTTCGACGCCCGATCAAAGGCTTTTTCCCAACTCTTAACGCATCTGCTGAGTCGGGGTCTGTCAGCGGACTTTACGCCTGTCCGATTGTAGATCCTGCATAGTCCCGGAATTCAGCGGCTTGTGCCCGCAGGAACAGATGTTGCTCCGGAGATCCTGCCTCCCAAATTACTGCTGTCTTCGGGGAGGCCGGAGGCGGTATGAAAATGGATAGCTTGTCGCTGGAAGATTGCGCCTGGATGCTGGCCGCCCTGGTCGGATTTCTCCTCACCGGACTGGTCGTGTGATCCCCGCCTGCGTCCGTCACCGCAGGGCACCGCAGCAGAATCAGAGCGTGCCTTCCGAAAAATCGTAGGTCAGCGCCTCGGTCGGTTCGGCCAGGAAATAACCCTGGATATAGTGGATGCCGTGCTGGAAAAGTACGGTGAGACTGCTGGCGTCCTCGACGAACTCGGCGATGCATTGCTTGTTCATCGACGAGGCCATTTCGACCACCGATTTAACGACTGCCTGATTGTCTTTGTCGCCGGCCAGGTTGTGAATGAACTTGCCGTCGATCTTCAAATAGTCGACCGGCAGGTGTTTAAGCAGCTGGAAGGAATTCGGGCTGCTGCCGAAATGCTCGATCGACGTCTTGCAGTGCAATCCGCTCACGGCGTTCACGAACGCCTTCACACTTTTCAGGTACTGGCTGGCGTCGTTCTCCGCGATCTCGAACACGATCGCGTCGGTCGCCAGGCGCGCCTCTTTAAGCTGCTGTCCGATCCAAAGCGGAAGTTCCTGGTCTTCCAGCGTGCGGCCGGAAAGTTTGATGAAGAATGTCGTGTCTGCACCGTTGCGGCGACGTTCCGCGAGCATCGCAACGGCCTTGCGCAGCACCCAGCGATCGATCTCGGCGACTTGGCCGGTCTGTGCGGCCACGGGCAGGAATTGTGCAGGGCGGATGTCTTCGCCTTCGCTGTCGCGCATGCGCAGCAGCACTTCGTATTTCTCGCTGGTGTCGCCTTGCAGGCTGACGATAGGCTGATAGACCAAATGGAAGCGATCTTCGCTCAGTGCCGCTTGGATAAGCTGACTCCATTGGCGCTCGCGCTCTTGGCCCACCTCCTGGTCGGCAACCGGGTTGTGCAAATGCACGCGGTTGCCGCCGGATGAGCGCGCCACTTCACAGGCCAGGTCGGCCCGCGACAGCATCTCGTGCGCGTCGGGCACACCGTCCGTGATCAGACTGATGCCAATACTGAGCGTGATGGTCAGACTGCGGCCTTCTATGTCTATGATGCGTTCTTCCACGGCGTGCCGCAGTTGTTCGGCAAGTGTCTGGCCGACTTCGGGCGTGTGGTCCTTGAGCAGCACGGTGAAGGAGCTGTCGCCGAAGCGTGCCGCCAGTCCCTGGTCACCGACATTGCTCTTGATCAACGACGCGATATCGCCGACCACCAGGTCGCTCGCGCCGAGACCGACGGTCTCCTTCACAGTCTTGAAATTATCTAACAGGACGTACAGCAGACAACCGCCGGTGGACCCGGCTTGCGCGTCGCCCACCGAAAGCTCGAGCTCCTCCATGAAGTATTGACGATTGAACAAGCCGGTCAGCACGTCCTGCTTGCTCAGATACTTCAGTTGCTCAGCCAGCTCTTCATTGCCGACGGCCTGATCGCGGATGACGATCTGGGTGCAGGGTTCGCCCTCGATGGTCGCGGGCGCAAACTCCATCTTGGCCTTGAAGCTACCTTTGGCGCTGACGCAGCGGACGTCCAGGTTGTCCCCCGTGCCGGCTTCTTTGCCGTAGTTGCGCAAAAAATCTTTAAACAGACCATGATCTTCTCCGGCGACCATGTCCATGATCGGCGTGCCTTCGATCTCGTCGAGGTTTTCGAAGCCGAACATCTCCAGATAAGACTGGTTGGCATAGATGTGCATGCCGTCGTGCACATAGGCGATGGCGTCCCGCGAGCTGTCGAGCAGCGACCGGCACCGGCGCTCGCTTTCTTTGTGTCCGGCGCGGAAGAAATTCAGATCGCGCTGCATCGCGAGGTTGCGCTGTTCGCGCGCAACGACCAGTTGCAGGTGTTCGGGCGAATCGAACGACACCAGATCGGTGACGCCGGTACGCAGCGCCTCCACCACGCGCGGCTCGTCGGCCGTGTCCCCGATGGCAATGACCGGGATACAGACCATGCGCTCACGCAGCAATGCGGTGAGCTGGTCGAGACCCAAGGTCTCGAGTCCCTCGGAACAGAGAATGAGATCCGGCAGCTGCTGGTCCAGCGCCTGCTCGAGACTGTCGCGATCGTCGGCGTACATGAAACGCACCGCCTGGCCGGCGCTGCGTAAAACGTTGACGATGGCTTCCGCGTCGTTTTGCGTCTCTTCGACGATGACGAGGCGGAGAAGTTGTTGCTCCTTGTTCACCGCTTTCTCCGCAGGTTTTGGGGGTTCTCTGGTGAAGCCGCTCAGCGCGCCGATCGGTCCCTGGCTGTATCGGCGCATAGGGGTGAAGCTGAACCTGCGACGGGGACCCGGGTGCGGCGTTTGTACCTCAATTCGATGCTGTTTTCCACGTTGTCGAATCCTGCTAGCATCGCGGTAGAGGCGACGACAGAGAAAGGTCCGCGCATGCGGGCCGATGCTGCTCGGAACCCTGGGAAACGAGCCACAGCAACCGGGAGTAAGCTATGCAAGAGGTCATCGTCAGGGCCGAGGCGCCTGAGGACGTCAAGGCGATCGATGTCGTGAATCTCAGTGCTTTTCAGGGAGAGGCCGAGGCCCGACTGGTCAGCGCGATCCGTGCGTCCGCCGAGTTCGTCCGCGATCTCTCGCTGGTGGCGGAGATCAATGGCCGGATCGTCGGCCACCTGTTGCTGTCCAAGGTGAAGCTGCAGAAGGACGGGACCGGACGTGCCGTACTCGCGCTCGGTCCCATGTCGGTGGTGCCTTCACAATCGCACCGAGGGATCGGATCCGCACTCATTCAGGCGGCGATCGGCCGTGCGCGGGACATGCGCTATACCGCCATCGTGGTCGCCGGGCAGCCGGAATATTACGAGCGTTTCGAATTCAAACCGGCGGCCAACTGGGGACTGACCTCGAACCTGCGCTTGCCGGCCGACGGGCTCACCGCGATGGAATTGGTGCCGGGCACGCTCGACGGCGGTGGCCAAGTGGTCTATCCGACACCCTTCGCAGAGCTGTTTTGAGTTCCGTCGCCTCGGGCACGGCGGCGGTGCGCACGGCTGTCGCCGCCGGACTCTGCATCAAAGTTTGTTCCAGAGGTCCGCGAAACGCGCTGCATCGATGTCGTCCGTGGCCGCTTTGCCCGCCGATCTGCTGTCGAGCGGCCTGAACTGGTACTGCGCGAAGGTGCCGGTGTTCTCGACCAGCTTGGTCAGTTCGACGCGGGCCTCGTTGCCGTGGCTGTTGACGATCATGACGTCGCCCACATGGTAGGGCAGGGCCGGCGTCAGCAGCGTGGCGGGCTGGCCGATGGCGGCGACGGCAGGCAATAGCAGGCTGCGCATATATTCGCCGCCGCGGGCTTTGTCGATCCTCGTCCCAACTGCGACTGCGCCGGGCGACAGCATTTCCACGCCCAGTTCCAATCCCAACTCCTCGCTGTGCTTCATCCAGCGCACCACCCCGAGACTCAGGTGGAAGCTGTCCGCTTCCGCGCTCTCCTGCAGCCCGAGCAATTCGCCGACCTGCGCCTGGGAGCCCTCGCTGCTGTCCCATAGCAGGCGATAGCCACCAGCACTGACGTTGACCATTTTCCAGGCGCGGGTCCGGTACGCAGGTCCGGGCGCTGCCCGCGCCGGGGCCGCCACGCTCTCCGCGGCGGGCGCAAAATCGAGCGGCCGATCGCTGCCGGCAGTCCAGTGCGTGCGGTGCTGCGGGCGTTCGTCCAGCTCCCAGAGTTCCGGCAACGCGCCGCGCCGGTCGGCCGTGTCGCTGGCTTCGAACCGCGCGGGCCCGCCGAACAGTGGTTCCGTCCCGGTGCTGTCCGAGGCCTCCTCAAGAGCGACTTCACCGCTGGTGTAGTAGTGCGCGGCGCTGAGCCCTATC
>JBAYTM010000197.1:0-5156 GCA_041675685.1 Thiohalobacteraceae bacterium | reverse complement strand
TTCTTACCAGGGAATGGGTTTACGGTCCCGGAAAAAGCCGCCACTGGGGCCGTCGTCCGGCAAGGTCGCCAGCCAGACGATGCCGTCCGCCCCTTCCTCGACGCTGCGTTCTGCGTTTGTGCCGCCCATATCGGTGCGCACCCAACCCGGGCAGGCCGAATTCACTTTAATGCCGGTGTTACGGAGTTCGTCGGCGAGACTGCGTGTCAGCGCATTGAGCGCGGTCTTGGAGAAACGGTAGCCGGGGCAGCAGCCGTTCATCTCGCTCAACTGGCCCATGCCCGAGGAGAGATTGACCACGCGTCCGCGCCCCTGCATCAGGGGTATCAGCGCCTGACACAACAGCAGCGGGCCATAGAGGTTGGTCTCCATACTGCGACGGACGATGTCGAGATCGGTACGCAGCACGCTCGCGGCATCGGGGTCCGGACTGTCGAGCGGATCGAGAAACACGCCGGCGTTATTGACCAGAACGTCGAGCTGACCAAACTCCTTCTCGACGAAACCGGCCAGTGCTCGGATGCTGTCTGGTTCGGTCACGTCGAGCCGATGGTAGCGGATCGACAGGCCGTCATTACGCAACTGTTCCGCAGCCGCCTCGCCTTGTCCGGGATCGCGACTGGTCATCACGACGGTCAGACCCAGTTGCGCCAGCCGGCGGCAGGTCTCCCGCCCCAGTCCGCGATTGGCGCCGGTGACCAGGGCAACGCGCAGGTGTTCGGGAATCGAAGCCATACAGTCTGTACCTCTCGAATATCAACGACACTGTCGAGTATAAGCGACGCCGTCCGTGCATCGCGCTCTGCTTGTGTGCCGCATCGATATCACGCAGGAAGCCTCCGGTTGGAACCCCGGCGGTTCAACTCGTCAGCGGAACTCTAGTAAGATGAAGACCCGCGGGATCGAGCCAGAGCGTCACTGCGCAGGTTCGACCCGCTTCCCCCGATTCGTCCGGAGACCTGCATGACCGATTGGCTGGAAGGCGAGATCGTCGAACGTACCCAGTGGACCGAAGGGCTGTTCTCGTTGCGTTTCCGCGCCGATCTGGGAGGCTTCAAGGCCGGACAGTTCGTGCGTATCGCACTGGACGTCGACGGGGAGCGCGTGGGTCGCCCCTATTCACTGGTCAATGCGCCGCACGAATCCTTGTTGGAGATCTACTTTAACGTGGTGGAAAGCGGACCGCTCTCACCACGTCTGGCGCAGCTGAATCCCGGTGACCGCCTCTGGTTGACGGACAAGGCAAACGGTTTTCTGGTGCTCGACGAAGTACCCGCAACGCGCCACCTCTGGCTGCTGGCGACCGGAACCGGCATCGGGCCTTTCCTGTCCATGCTGAAAACCGAAGAACCCTGGCAGCGTTTCGACAAGGTGATCCTCGGACATTCGGTACAGCATGCCAGTGAACTTGCCTATCGCGACACCATCGAAGCCGTCCGTGCGGCACACGGCGATAAGTTTCAATACGTACAGCTGGTCACCCGCGAACAGGTGCCAGGCGCCCTCGGCCAACGCATCCCGGCCAGCATCGAGTCGGGCGCGCTCGAAGGCCAGACCGGAGTGACGCTGTCGCCCGAATGCTCGCATGTTCTGTTGTGCGGCAATTCCGCCATGATCACCGATGTGACCGAGACGCTGGCCAAGCGCGCCATGCACCGGCACCGCCGCCGCGAACCCGGACATATCACGACCGAGAAATACCACTGAGCGCGGTTCGCCGGTCGGGCCGGCTCGACAGGATGTTTGTGGCAGACACATAATGGCGCAGCCCGTTGTACGGACGCCGCCATGCCGAAGCCCCCCATCGAACTGCTTGACCTGCGCGATCAGTACCGACCCGATCTTCTGAACGCCTTTATCGCGATTTACAAGGCCAGCTTCCCGGACCCGTCGGAACGCGAAGATCCCGCGCAGTGGCCGGAGCGCCTTCGTCGTTCCTTCCCATCGCCGCAACCACGCACCCATCTCTTGATCGCGTTCGATACGGCGCAGACGCCGCCTGCGGTCAGAGCCGGTATTGTCTTCGAGTATTATCCGGCCAGTCGATGCGGCCTGTTGACTTACCTTGCCGTCGAGCCTGGCTGGCGGCGCCGCGGACTCGCCAGGCGCCTGGTGAATGCGGCGCTCGAGATACTGAAGCGGGACGCGGAGGACCAGGGGAAGGCATTACGCGCCGTGTTCGCGGAGGCCGAGGATCCCGCGAAGGTGCCGACCGGAGGTACCGCCATGGCGCCGCAAGCGCGGCTTACCGCACTGACGCGCCTGGGCGCCCTTTGGATCGACATCCCGTACGTACAGCCGGCGCTCCAGGGCGGCAGCGGCCCCTGTCGGCATTTGTTGCTGCTGTCGTTCTATCATGACGGCAGGCAGCCGGATCGGATCGCGGGTGCGGTGATCCGCGAATTTCTGCACGAGTTCTACCGCGCGCTCGGCGTCCAACGGCCGGAGAGCAATGCCGATTACGCGGAGGCGACCCAACAGCTCGAGGGCATACTTCCACTGAAACCCTACCCGCTGACGACAACAGAATAAGAGGGGACACTATGGCAACCCACATGCCTGCCCATGAAGGCGCCTCCCGGCACGAGGACGAAGCGGTACTACAGCTGTCCCAGGTCGGCATATGTCTGCACTACGTCGAACAGCTCCCCGCAGGCGCGACCTTTCCGCCGCAGGACGACCCTTGCAACGTCCTCGCCTCCATGGAACTGGACCTGCTCGCGTACCGTTTCCAGGATCCGGCGCCCTTCAGCAGCCGGGTAATGCCGCTGCACGCGGACGGCAGGACCGCGTCCTGCGCCTACGGCCGCCGCCCGATACAGATCCACTATCCGAGCTCCTTCGTGTATCACTCCGAAGGCCGTTCGCCACGGCTGACGACGGCCAGACCGGAACGCAACGCCGACGTCCTGATCAGCTCGACCGCGTTTCCGGATTCCGGGATACGCATCTGGCACCTGACCATCACACCGTGCGCCGGCGAACAGTTCAACGAGTTCGAAATCATCAAGCTCATTCATCTCTACGACGGACGCACCGAGCGCACGGGACTCAATGCGCTGATCCAATTCAGCCTCGTGGCCGACCAGGCACGGACGACGGCGGCCGGTCTCCCCGCGCTGCTCGGTGTGACGCTCATACCCGGCAGCGCCCTGGAACTCCGTAGCGGCACCCTCGAACTGATGGTCGGCACGGACGGCACGGCGGAAGATGTGCATGTGGAAGTCCTGGATACCCTGCGCAAGGCGCGCGAAGAGGATGGCGAAAGCGAGCGCAGTCAGCTGGATGCCTGGATGGACCAGGACGGTCTGCATCGCCGCACCATCATGGCTTACTGCGGCATCGTCACCGGCATCTTCGACTTCGACAAGATCGACGGCGAAGAGGCCCTCGACACCCTGGAACCGACCTTTCCCGCCTCCTCCGCCTTTCTGCGCATCCACCGCCGTACGCTGATCTGTATCGCAGACGACGACCGCAGTATGCGGGAATGCTGGGACACGGTCGGCATCAGCCCCTATCTGATCATCCCGCATGCGGCCTTACTGCATAACGAGGTACTGGTCGATGGCGCGGAGTCGCTGCTGGAGCAGGCGCTGACCGACCCCAAGCCCTCGCTCGCGGGACTGGAGACCGCCCACGTCCTCGCCGAACGCAAACTGCAGGCCCTGTATCTCCCCAACGTGTTCAACTACATCACCGAGCGCGTGCTGTTCATGCGTGGCAGCGAATGCCGCGGCTCGGACGACAAGCGCAGCGCGGTTCTCGCCAAACTCGAACAGCTCAAAGGCCATATCGAGATCGTGCGCGAGCAGGAGCGCAATCGTGGACAGATCGCCATCCAGCTCCTGCTGGGCCTGATCTCCGTACTGCAACTGAAGAGCATCATCCAGGATATGTTCGAGTGGGAACAACAGCGCCCGGGTGTCTGGCTGGTACTGCTTTTATCGATGATCGCGCTGGGCGTGATCGTCTGGTGGTCGCAGCGCAAAGGTCTGCCAAGCCAGATCGCCGGCCGCAGGCCGCGGGCCGACAACTGACACGGACGGATCCCCGCGCCTCGGTCCGACACCGTTTCTCTACACGGGCTATCGCCGCCGCAGGATGCCGGGCCGCCGGTCGCAGACGTAGTGCAGACCGACGATCGCGGAATCAGACGCCGCGTCGCCGGTCGTCATTCATACGCACGGCTCAGGATCAGCCCTGCGCCCCAGTCCGGACTGTCATCGCTGAAGCCGGCAACAGCGTAGCCTTGTACGCGCCAGCCCGGTTGCAATCTCTGGCTGGCGAACAGCAACAGTTCCCGGCGCGGCTCGCGCCGCTCGGAAGAGCGTTCGCGGAAATCGAAGATCGCGCCGGCATTGAGTCCCTCATTGACGGCATAGGTGAAACCGGCGGACGCGTAAAAGACATTGTCGAGTTTGACCCCCGGCGGGTCGCCGAGCACCCGGTATCCGAGCGTCGCCAAGGGCATCCATCGACCCACCGGCAGGTAGGCGTCGAGCTGCGCCGAATAATCGTTCTCGCCGGTGCCCAGAAAACGGTCCTCGTCGGCGGTGGCGAATTTCACCTTGCCGGTGGCGTCGACCAGTATGGTGTGGCTGGTGTAGATCGCCCGGGTCAGGGAGGCCACCACGTCACCGAGGCCCTGTTCCGTGGTTCGCACCGTCGTCGTGCTGCCGACGCGGCCGATGTCGGGAATGACGTCGCCCGGCCCGGTAATGCGGATGTAGGGGACCGTCAGTTTGCCGATCCAGGGGCCGTTCTCGTACTTGAGGATTACCGGAACGTAGAGGATGTCGGTCGACTCCGAGCCGCCATAGTCGCCGGTACTGTAGTCGACCCCCATGCTGACCGTCGTCTCCGCGTGCAGCACGGCGCTGAATGCGATGGTCGCGCCCGTAAGCAACCCGATCGCAACGCTAGTCGTTTTCCTCATGTTTCAGGTCTCCTTGTTATGGTTTTGAACGCGGCCTTGCTCGACACAGGTCGAGGGCACGCAGGCCGATCTTGCGTCAATTGCCACGCCGCTCGATGTCCGGGAGTTCGATATCCGGCCGACCGATACCCGGACGCTCCACATCCGGCCGCTCGGGGCGGCCGATCCCCGGCCGTTCGATCTGTGGCCGTTCGATCTGTGGCCGTTCGATCTGTGG
>JBAYTM010000196.1:0-5171 GCA_041675685.1 Thiohalobacteraceae bacterium | reverse complement strand
CGCGCGACAGTGTGTTGAGCGAGGACTTCTGCACTTGGCTCGGACGTCTGATCGAGGATCAGGGCGGCGATCCGGCCGCCCTGGTATTCGAAATACGGGAAGCGGATCTCGTTCAAGCCGGCGAGCGCTGTCGTCAGGTATTGGCCGGGCTGGACGATCTTGGCTGCGGCATCGCGCTCGACCATTTCACCGGCTGCGAGTCGGCCCTTGCAGCCCTGGACGGGGCGACGCTCGTGGACTTCGTGAAGTTCGACGCGACCTTGATGACCGGATCACATGCGGATGCGGCAGACCGGAAACACATCACCGGGGTGATCGAAGCGCTGGCGTCGCAGGGCAAGCAAACCATCGCCTGCTGCGTGCAGGATGCCGCGAGCGTAACTTTGCTCTGGAAATCGGGAGTGGATTATATCCAAGGATATTTTCTGCAGCAGCCGTCCAAGGCCCTGGAGTACGACTTTCTGGAGTCCGATCAGGAGCCCGATTTTACCCCGCTCCCCTGAAACGGGCGTTCCGCATTCCGGCAGACGCGTGTGCCGCAATCCTTTCCAGCCATTTCTCGCTCACGTAGTATGTCCGCAGCGCGAAACCGGTGATTTTACCAATTCCGGATTTCGAATCCGCATCGCATCCGATCTCGCCGCCTGCCATGGCCCATCGTCCCGGATTGTGCCCGCCGCGATTCGGCGCGCGGTGCGCGCATGCTAGCGGAGCACCCGTACCTATACCGGTGCCGGTGGCATACGGAATCAGGCGTATAAGTGCATAACGCAAAAAGTGAGGAGTCTATGAAGATCTCGCCTTTTCATCCCCCGCAACGCACGCTGATGGGCCCGGGGCCGTCCGACGTTTATCCGCGGGTACTGGAGGCCATGAGTCGGCCCACCATCGGCCATCTCGACCCGCTGTTCGTGGCGATGATGGACGAGCTGAAGGAATTGCTGCGGTACGCCTTCCAGACCCGCAATGCGCTCACCATGCCGGTCTCGGCGCCGGGTTCCGCAGGTATGGAGACGGCCTTCGTGAACCTGGTCGAGCCGGGCGACAAGGTGGTGGTCTGCCAGAATGGCGTCTTCGGCGGGCGCATGAAAGAGAATGTCGAACGCTGCGGCGGCATTGCCGTGATGGTCGAGGACAGCTGGGGCGCGGCCGTCGATGCCAACAAAGTGGAGTCGGTGCTCAAAGCCAATCCCGACGCCAAGGTCCTGGCGTTCGTGCATGCGGAGACCTCCACCGGCGCACAGTCGGACGCCCAGACCTTGGCGGCGCTGGCGCAGCGGCAGGGTTGCCTGACCATCGTCGACGCGGTCACCTCGCTCGGCGGTACGCCGTTGCTGGTTGACGACTGGGGGCTGGATGCCGTGTATTCCGGAACCCAGAAATGTCTGTCCTGCGTGCCCGGTCTGTCGCCGGTCACCTTCAGTGAACGCGCCCTGGACGCGGTCAAGGCACGCAAGACCAAGGTCCAGAGTTGGTTCATGGACTTGGCGTTGGTGCTCGGGTACTGGGCGGGTGGCGGCAAGCGGGCCTATCACCATACCGCGCCTATCAACGCGCTCTACGGCTTGCACGAGGCGTTGTTGATCCTGCAGGACGAGGGCATCGAGAACGCCTGGGCGCGCCACCGTCGCCACCACGAAGCGTTACGCGCCGGCATCGAGGCGATGGGGCTCGCCTTTGTCGTCAAGGCGGACGAACGGCTGCCGCAGATCAACGCCGTCAGCGTGCCGGACGGTGTCGACGAGGCGCTGGTGCGCACGCGCCTGTTGAACGAATACAGTTTGGAGATCGGCGCCGGTCTGGGCGCTATGGCGGGCAAGATCTGGCGCATCGGCCTGATGGGCTATGCGGCGAACCAGCGCAACGTGCTGTTCTGCCTCGGCGCGCTGGACGCGGTGCTCACCGAGCTGCGGGCGCCGATTCAATCCGGCGTGGCGGTCGGCGCGGCGATGGCAATGTACGGTGACCAAAAGCGTTAAGGAAACTCTGATCAATCCCAGTTTCGTCATTCCCGCGAAAGCGGGAATCCAGAAATTCAAAGACATGGATTCCGGCCTGCGCCGGAATGACGGATTGTTCAGACCTTCCTTAATTAAAAGGCGCAGAAGACGCCGAAGTAAAACACTAAACGAAACGCCGCGTAGCCTCGCTGGCCGCGCGGCGCGACGTCGGTTTAGATCGGCGCGTTAGGCGTCCTCGTAGTGGCCTTTGGACGCCTGTGCGCCGATCCAGTCACGGCAACAGCAGTTCGGGGAGCGACGCCGAGCGTGTGCCGGGCAGGGGTGGGTTGTCGCCGGCGCGAAAGGTAAAGGCGGCGGAAAACTTGGTATGCTCGGAGAAATTCCGCGTGGCCGCATGCAAGGTTCGGCAATGGAACAGCAGCAAGTCACCGGCTTCGAGTTCCGCGCTGATCGCCTGATCCAGCAACGCGCGATTCTCCCGCAGGTCTTCGCGGAAAAAACACGCCGCGTCGAACTGCTGTTTGGCAAAGTTCAGACGGTGCGATCCGGGCACCAGTCGCAGGCAGCCGTTGTCCGTGCGTTCCGGGCCCAGGGCCAGCCAGGCGTTGATCAGCTCCGGCCGCTCGAAGGACCAGTACCGGATGTCCTGATGCCATGCGGTATCGCTGCTGAAATGCGGTTGCTTGGTCATGATGCAATTGTGGTGCGCGAGCGGCATCAACACCTCGGGGCCGAGCAACTGGTGCAGACAATGAGTCAGCGGCGCCCGGACCAGCCATTCCGTGAATGCGGGGTGTCGCGATTGCGCCTGCAACAGCCGCCGCACGGTGCGGCCGCCCTCGGCGTTGCGTGACCGCGGCGCGCCCGGGTAGTGCAGATCGGCTTCGTATTCGACCGGTGCGATCTCGCGCTGCAACTGTTCTTCGGCGACGATGCGAAGCGCCGCAACCTGCGCGGCATCGGCAAAACCGCGCAGGATCAAATAGCCGTTACAGCGGAACGCGTCCTGCTCGGCCGACGACAGGCCCGCGTCGGTTGGCCTGTCCAGGGCGGTCATCACCATCTTCGATCCTTCCTCGTGTTCCGTACGCAGCGCGGTGCCGATGCGGGCCTTCATTATGGCATCAAAGCACGCCGCGCTACTAAGGGCGTCGTGTGCGGTTATTGAACAGGAAAGGGGAGGGAGACGGCGCGGAGGATGGGTCAACCGTCACGGCCATCGGCCTGGCGTGTCAGGTCGACGGGCATGACGAGCTTCTGTCCGGGGTGCAGGTAGTCGTCGGCCTTCAGGCCGTTCCACTTGCGAAGATCGGCGACGCTGATCCGGTAACGCTGCGATATCGCGCTCAGCGTATCGCCGCGGCGCACAGTGTGCTGAAGCGTCGGCCGGGCAGTCGCCGATGAGTTTGCAGCCGTCGTGACCGCTCGTCCGACCAGCAGACGCTGGCCCGGTCGCAGGGGGGCCGAGGGCGTGAGCGCGTTCAGGCGCCGCAGTTGCTCCACGGACGAACTGTAGCGGCGGGCGAGCCCCCACAAGCTGTCGCCCTTGGCGACGACATGCGTTGCGATGCCATTCGATGAGGCGCCCGCCAAGCTTTGCGGTTTGCGCTGCTGCGCGCGCAGGCGCTGTGCCGCGAGCGCCGGCGTGCCAAGTGGAACCAGCAAGTTGGCGCCGGCGCGAATGTTGTGTCCGGAAAGGTTGTTGGCCCGGCGCAGCAGGGCGACGCTGGTCTCGTAGCGCCGGGCAATCGCGCCCAGTGTTTC
Organism: Thiohalobacteraceae bacterium; assembly: GCA_041675685.1. Classification (GTDB taxonomy): domain Bacteria; phylum Pseudomonadota; class Gammaproteobacteria; order Thiohalobacterales; family Thiohalobacteraceae; genus JAHJQQ01. The sequence goes on along the minus strand of JBAYTM010000196.1, from coordinate 1,446 downwards.
ACCGCGCGCGATCTTGTGGCGATCCCAGGCGAGTGGCTGGTCGCCGGGCAGGTTCGTAATATGCGCGGCGAACCTCGCGGCGGACTCCACCGGGATCACCAGCCGATGCGGGCCGTTGGGTGCCGTCGCGAGATGCTTGAAGCCCGCGTTGAGGCGCTTCACGTCCGCGATCGGGATGCCGGCCAGTTCGGCGGCGAGACCCAGGTCGATCTGTCCGGGGGTATCGACCAGCGTGATCCGCGCGTCGGCGCCCACCGCCGGCAGATCGATGGAGTATTCGTCCGGGTCCGCCACGATGTCGCGCAGCGCAAGCAGTTTGGGTACATAGACCCGGGTCTGCGGCGGGAGATCCAGATGCCAGAAATCGGTCGGTTTGCCGGCCGCGCGGTTGCGCTGGATGGCCTGGGCAACGCGCCCCTCGCCGGCGTTGTAGGCGGCGAGTGCGAGCAGCCAGTCGCCGTCGAAATGACCCTGCAGATAGCGAAGGTAGGCGAGCGCCGCCCGGGTGGAGTCGACCAGGTCGCGGCGGCCGTCGTACCACCAATCCTGCTTTAGGCCGAAGCGGTCGCCGGTGGCGGGGACGAACTGCCAGAGTCCGGCGGCATGCCCCGAGGAATAGGCCAAGGGCTGGTAGGCGCTTTCTATGACCGGTATCAGTGCCAACTCGGCCGGCAGCCCCTCGGCCTCCAATTGGTCGAGGATCCAGGCCAGGTAGGGGTCGGCGCGGGCGAGGGTAAGGCGAAGCGAGCGGGCGTTGTCCTGATACCAGGCGACCTGTGCATCGAGCCGCGCGTGCGACGCCTGCGGTAACTGGAAGTTGCCGCGCATACGGTCCCAGGCATGAGGGTAGGCCTGTCCGGCGGCCGCGTCAGGCGGCTCGGTGCCGGCGTTATGCAGCTCGTCTTCGACCGCTTCGATCACCTGGGGTACGGCGATGCTTTCGTCCAGCGGGTCGATGGTCGCATACGCCGGTTGTTCGTACGCCGGCCCAGGCGGCGGTAACCGGGCGGCGGACTGCGTCGCGAGCGGGCGGATCGTCGACTGGCCGCATCCCGTGACGACGGCCAAGATCAGCACCCAGAAGCCAGAACGCAGGCTGTGTTGAGCAGCCTTTCTTGGCATGATCGAATCTCATGGGTTTGTAGGACCGAATGCTGACAGTCGGGGCCGGCTCGGTCAACCGACCCTGCCTCAAGTTAAGACCATAATTCGGCCGCCTGACGGGCGCCGGCGACGCGGGTATGATCCCGGTCCATGGAGAAGGCCGAATCCCGATGGTCCAGCCCCGGTGACGAGAGCCTGTCCCGGCTGCGCGACTGGTATGCGACGCCGTTGGGCCGGGCGCTCGAAGCGGCCGAGTTGACCGCCGTTCGGGGCGCGTTGCCGACCCTTTTCGGGTTCCACCTGTTGTCGGCTGCGCCGCCCTGGCAAGATTCGCCCTTGGAT
>JBAYTM010000195.1:0-5192 GCA_041675685.1 Thiohalobacteraceae bacterium | reverse complement strand
GTCGGCCAGTTCAAGCAGCCGCTGAGCCTGGAAGAGCTGACCAGCTCCAACTACATCACCTTCGCCGAGCGCGCCTCGCTGAATGCCTTGGCGACCTCGCGTCGTATCGGCCTGGGCTACAAAACCGGCGCCGACAACTATTCCTTCGCAGCCAGCGTCTACGGACGTGACGTGGGTGACAGCACGACCGACGACGAAGGCTTCGGGGTCGGCGGTCGTTTGACCTACGCGCCCTGGGCGCGCGATACCAGCGCCCTGCATCTCGGTATCGCGGCCAGCATGGAGAACCCGCAGCTGGGCAACGACAGCGCCCGCTTTCGCGCCCGTCCGGAGGCCAACGTCGACGGCACGCGGTTGATCGACACCGGCACCATCGCCGACGTCGACGACATCACCAAGTACGGTGTCGAAGCGGCGCTGGTGCAGGGCCCGTTCTCTCTGCAAGCGGAGTACCTCCAGGCCAGTGTCGCACGTACCGCCGGCAACCCGGACGCGGATTTCGACGGATACTACGTCTTCGGCAGTTGGTTTCTAACCGGCGAATCGCGTCCGTACAGTGCCAAGAGTGGCAGCTTCGGCCGGGTCAAGCCGTCTGCCCAGTCGGGTGCCTGGGAAGTCGCCGCCCGCTACAGCGATCTGAATCTCAACGACGCGGGGATCGCCGGCGGAGAGATGAAAAACTGGACGCTCGGCGTGAACTATTACATGAACGCGAACGCACGGTTGATGTTCAACTATGTCGTGGTCGACACTGACGACAATGCCGGCAACGACGATCCTTCCGTGTTCCTGATGCGTGCGCAGGTCGATTTCTGATCCCGCGCTATTCTCCTTTCCCGCCGGGGAGGGCCGAGGAACAGGGCCAGGGAGAGAGCGCCGAACATGACGCGTCGCCTCTCCCCGCACGCGGGGAGAGGGCTCGGGCGAGGGGAGAGCGAGCAACTACTGCGTGACCCCGCGCTCGCGTTTGATGAACAGGATCACCGCGGCGGGGATGTGCACCACACCGAATCCGGTCAGGAACGCGAACAGGCGGTCGATGCCCTGCGTCTCGGTATACACCGTCGCCGTCACCCAACCGAAGCCGGCGCCCACGGCGATCAGCAGCAGATGTGCGAAGGTTCGCTTGCCGGTTCTCCGGGTGTGGAACGGAATTCGATATTGCGCGTACAGGGCGACGGCGAGCGCCGCAACGGCGGCGATTCCCAGAGTCAATGTATCCATGCAGACTTCCTGTCGTTGGTCCGTGATTGCACCAAGTATAGACAGGACGCCGAGTGGAGGACTTTCGTCGCGTGGCGCACAGCGCTGCGGCGATCTCCGGACAATGCATCTTAAGGAAGTGGAGATCGCCGCGCTTCGCTCATAGAAGCCCTTCGGGCTTCATTATGAGTACCTCACCCTTCGGGTCTAGGCATCGCGACGACGGGCATGACGGCTTATTGCAGCGTGGTATCGACGCGGGTGTCAGGCGGCGCTGAGCAGATAACGCAACGCGTAGAAATCACTGTAATCCACGTGGCGCAGCATCAGCCCAATGCCTTCGTCTTTGTGATGGACCACATAGGCCGGCATGCGGTGTTCCTGGCGGCTGGCGCCGTTACTGGTCACGAACGAGACTTCCACTTCGGCATGCAAAGGCAGCGGATCGGCGGTCGCGGTCCTTACGAACATCCCTTCCAGGCTGACATCTTCGGTCTTTCCAACGATGGTTCCGATCGGCGCGTAGTACAGTGCAACCTGCATCTCGATGGGCTTTCGTTCACTCCAGCGGTGTTCCATAGTCATGGGTTTTCCTCCCCTTGTGGCCATTCCCTGTGCCGGAAACCAGACGGCGTAGGCATCAAAGCAATAATGGTGCCAAGGATATTGCGCAGGACCGGGCGATCCTTGCCGGTAGTCCTGCGCGCCCGCCCGCCGTCGTGGTTCGGGTGCTGTCACGCTGCTATAGTAGCGCCCCCACGTGACAGTACAAAGATGCTCGATGGCATCGCATCAGGATTGATGGTTCATTGACCGCAACAGACACTGCCACATCGGCCCCGATCGCTGCCGTAGATCTCGGTTCCAACAGCTTCCACATGATTGTCGCGCGCCTGCACGGCGGCCAGCTGCAGGTGATCGATCGCCTGCGCGATCCGGTGCGGCTCGCGGCCGGCGTGAGCTGCGACCACCGTCTCGACAGCGCCGTGCGCAGACGTGCGCTCGAGTGCCTGCAACGCTTCGGGCAGCGGTTGCGCGAGTTGGGTCCCGAGAGCGTGCGCGTGGTCGGTACTAACACCTTGCGGCAGGTACAGGATCCCGACTTCGTCGAAGCGGCCCAGCAGGCGCTCGGACACCCGATCGAAGTGGTCGCGGGCATTGAAGAGGCGCGGCTGATCTATCTCGGCGTTGCGCACAGCCTGGCCGATACCGGGGGCCGGCGTCTGGTGATGGACATCGGCGGCGGCAGTACCGAGCTGATCATCGGCGAAGGTTTTCAGCCCTTGCGCATGGACAGCCTGCACCTCGGCTGCGTCGGCACCAGCGAACGCTTCTTCCGCGGCGGCAAACTCACTAAGGGCGCTTTCCAGGAGGCCGAACTCTTGGCGCGCGTCGAGCTGGAGCCGGTGCAGGGCCGCCTGCGGCGGCTCGGCTGGCAGATGGCCGCGGGCGCGTCCGGCACCATCCGCACCGTGCGCGATATTTTGGTCGAGGCGGACTGGACCGAGCAGGGCATCGACCTGCAAGGCCTGCGCAAGCTTCGCAAGCTGATGATCGATGCGGGCAGCATGGACAAGCTGAAGTCGAAGGCGTTGCCGGACGACCGGCGCCCGGTGCTGCCCGGCGGTGTGGCGATTCTGATCGCGACCTTCGAAGCCTTGCAGATGGACCGCATGCTGATCGCGCAGGGCGCGCTGCGCGAAGGTCTGCTCTACGACCTTCTCGGCCGCCTCCACCACGATGACGTGCGTGAGGCCGCGGTGCAGGCGATGGCCAAGCGCTATCAGGTGGACATGCCGCATGCGCGGCGCGTGGAGGCGGTCGCGCAACGGCTGCTGGAACAGTTGGCGGCCGAGTGGCGGCTTAGCCACCCGATGTACCGGACCTGGGTGCACTGGGCGGCGACGCTGCACGAGGTCGGGTTGCTGATCGCGCACAGCCAGTATCACAAGCACGGCGCGTATCTCATCCAGCATTCGGATCTGGCCGGCTTCTCGATGCGCGATCAGCTGCTGCTGGCGACGCTGGTGCGCGGCCACCGTCGTAAACTGCCGCGCGAGGAACTGGCGGCGCTGCCCAAAACCCTCGAAGAGCCGGCGCGCCGGCTGATTCTTCTATTGCGTCTGGCGGTGCTGCTGCACCGCGACCGCACCGACGTGCCGACGCCCGACATCCAGGTGAAGGCCGGCGGCAATCAACTGCAGTTGCGCTTTCCCGACGGCTGGCTCGACGCGTACCCGCTGACCTCGGCCGATCTCAGGGAAGAACAAAAGGCGTTGGAAGCGGCGAACATCAAACTGACGTTCCGCTAGCGGGCCGCGACCCCGACGCGGACCTCGCTATTGCCGCGCGAAGTCGATCACGATGGCGCCGGGTTCGCGGACGACGTAGTTGATCGTCACTGCCGATCCGTAGCGTTGCTGCAGCTGCTGCAGGAGAGGGATCGGGTCGTGGTCGTTCGTGAAGCGCATGGTCTCGCCCGGTTGCAGCGCATCGAGCGCCCCGAAGATCGCCGCATGGCGGAAGCGTTTGGCGACGCCGCGGGCATCGAAGGGATAGACCTGTTCGGAAAGGATGTGCAGCTGCGATTCGGACATGGTGCCTCCAGTCGGCGATGGCGCCGGTGTCTCCGCGGTACGGAGCGGCCCTCGGCGCGGATGGGTTCCTGAGTGATTCAATCAGGAATTGTGCGAAGGCGACTTGACGAAGGTCAAGGCCGGCGCGCCGTCGGGAACGCCGGTAGCCGCGAATTGCGTATGGGATCCTCTGGCGGCAGCGGCGGCTTTAAAAAATCTTCCGCGCCTTATGCGCCTTGGTGCTTCAAGCGTTCAGGATTTTAGGGCCTTAGGCGTCGAGGCCGGCGCCATCGCGCTGTCCCGGGACCCGCGCTGCTCCAGCAGGGTCGCCTGCGCGCCGCGCGGCTTCTGCTGGCTGGCGGGTTTGAGACGGCGGTATTCGCCGTCCTTGTGGAGCATCCAGGACTGGGTGTTGTCGGCGAGATACAGCTCCAGGCCTTCCTTCAATATGCGCTGGCGCAGGCCCTGGTCTTCGACCGGGAAGCACACTTCGACGCGCTGGAAAAAATTGCGATCCATCCAGTCTGCGCTGGACAGATAGAGATCGTAATCGCCCTCGTTGTGAAAATAAAACACACGGGTGTGTTCCAGGAACCGGTCGACCAGCGAGCGCACCTGAATGTTCTCGGATACCCCGGGTATGCCGGGGCGCAGGCAGCAGACGCCGCGGATGATCAGATCGATCTTCACGCCGGCCTGCGAGGCCTGATACAGCGCCCGGATGATCTGTGGTTCGATCAATGCGTTCATCTTGGCGATGATGCGGGCCGGTTTCCCGGCGCGCGCATGGGTCGCCTCGCGGTCGATCAGACGCAGCAGTTCCTTGTGCAGGGTGAAGGGCGCCTGCAACACCTTCTTGAGCTTCTTGACGCGACCCAGGCTGGTCAGCAATTGAAACACCCGATGGATGTCTTCGCCCATGGCGCGATCGCAGGTGAACAGACCGTAGTCGGTATACAGGCGCGCGGTGCGCACATGGTAGTTGCCGGTGCCGAGGTGCACGTAATGACGCAGGCGTGCGCCTTCGCGACGCGTCACCAGGATCATCTTGGCGTGGGTCTTGTGGCCGACCACGCCGTAGACGACGTGCGCGCCGGCCTCCTGCAGACGCGTCGCGAGTTTGATGTTGTCCTCTTCGTCGAAGCGTGCGCGCAGTTCGACCACGACCGTGACCTCTTTGCCGGCGCGCGCGGCGTCGACCAGGGTCTTGACCACGGCCGAATCCGGGCCGGTGCGGTAGAGCGTCTGTTTGATCGCCAGTACCTGCGGGTCGGCCGCGGCCTGCTGCAGAAACTCGACCACCGGCAGAAACGACTCGAACGGGTGATGCAGCAGGATGTCGCGTGCCTGGATCGCCTCGAACAGGTTCTGTTCCGGTGCGACCGCGGCCGGGCGCGCGGGCGCGAACGGTGG
>JBAYTM010000194.1:0-5197 GCA_041675685.1 Thiohalobacteraceae bacterium | reverse complement strand
CTGAGCCCTTCGTGCTTCCATGGTGTCACCACCGTCGTCGGCGGATTCTGCGGCTTCAGCATCGCGCCGATGACGCCCGATGCGGCATCGTACATCCGGCCGATGCTGGCGCGGGTCGAGGGCATGCCGCTCGATACGCTGGAAACCGCGATTCCGTGGCACAAGTGGACAAGCTTCGGCGATTACCTCGGGCTGCTGGATGGCAACGTCGGCGTCAACATCGGCTTCTTCTGCGGCCATAGCGCGATCCGGCGCATCGCGATGGGCGAACGGGCGGTGGGCAAGCGCTCGACCGCCGAAGAACGGGCGACGATGAAGCGCCTGCTCGCGGAATCGATCGAACAGGGCGCGCTCGGTTTCTCGACCACGATTTCCCCCACCCACAGCGATGGCGACGGCAACGCCGTGCCGTCGCGCTGGGCGGATTTCTCCGAACTGACCGAACTGGCCGCCGTCGTACGCGATTACGAGGGCACCGGGCTGGAACTGTTGCCCGATCTGGAATTCGACCCGGAAATCCTTGAACTGATGGCGGATTTCTCGATTGCCGGAAACCGTCCAGTCAACTGGAACGCACTGGCCGTCACCGGAAACGACATCGAATTGTCGCAGCGGCGCACCCAACGGCTGCTTGAGGTGTCCGACTACGCCCGCGAGCGCGGGGGCGAGGTCGTCGCGCTGACGATCCCCAGCCCGCCGAACATATACGTGAACCTGCACAATGGCGTCGGCTTCGACAGCCTGCCCGGCCTGTGGCGCACGATCTTCAAGGTCGACGTCGACGAACGCATCGAGCAGTTTCGCAGCCCCGAAGTGCGCCGCCAGCTGGCCGCCGACGCGCTCAGCATCGATGACAACAGCCCGCTCGCGTTCAAGAAGCACCTTGGTGAATATTTCATCGTCAACGTCGCTGCAGACGCGCACAAGCCGTACGAGGGCCGCAAGATCGCCGACATCGCGCGCGAGGAGAGCCGCGAGCCGATCGACGTGCTGCTCGACGTCGCGATCGCCGACCGGCTGCTGACGACCTTCCTGCCCGATACCGGCGGCGAGGATCTCGCCTCGTATCAACTCCGCAGCCGCCTGTGGGAAGACGACCGGACACTGATCGGCGCTTCGGACGCCGGTGCCCACCTCGACATGATCGACACGTTCGCGTTCTCCACCTTCACGCTCCAGCGCGGGGTGCGCGATCATGGCGTCATCCCGCTCGAACGCGCCGTCCACCTGATGACCGACCGGATCGCGCGCTATTTCGGACTGGTCGATCGCGGCCGGCTCGTCGCCGGTGCCCGCGCCGACATCGTGCTGTTCGACGAGGCCACCGTGGGACGCGGCGCGACCTATCTGCGCCAGGACATGCCGGACGGATCGGGGCGCATCTATGCCGATGCGATCGGCGTGCCGCACGTTTTCGTCAACGGGGTCCAGATCGTCCGCGACGGTGAGCATACCGGTGCGCTGCCCGGCACCGTGCTGCGATCCGGCCGCGATACCCGCAACGTGCCGATGGATGCCCTGCGGCACCCGGCCCCGGCCCGCGCAACTCTGGAAACCCAGGAGTAACCCCGCGATGCAGATCCACCCGCTCTCGCCGCTTGGCGGCATCACTGTCGCAGGCGTCGATCTCAGGACGCCCGTCAGCGCCGCATTCGATGCGCCGCTCCAGCAGCTCTACGCCGAGCACGGCATCGTCGTGTTTCGCGGCCAGACGCTGTCGAAGGCCGAACTGGTGGCCGCGGGCGAACACTTCGGCGGGACGCTGATCAACAAGGAGGCCGTCGCTCCCGATCCCGAAGCGCCGGGCATCACCGTCATCAGCACGCGTGGTCCGTTCGGCGATACCATGCCGGAGGATCAGGACGAGGTCGTCGGCGACCTCGAGTGGCACACCGATCAGGGCTATGTCGTCTCCCCGATCCGGGGCAAGATCCTCTATGCCGTGCAGGTACCCGACGAGGGCGGACTGACCGGGTTCATCGACGGCCAGCTGACTTACGAGGCGCTGCCGGACGATCTCAAGGCGCGGATCGACGGGCTGCACGTGATCCAGAGCTGGAACCGGTCCGAGGAGTACCTGGCCCGCAATCGCGATTACCGGATCAAGGGCCATCAGGAAATGACGCGGGACCGCTTTCCCGACCTGTCGTTCCCGATCGTCCTCGCCCACCCGGTGACTGGCGCCAAGATCCTCAACGTGCCGCCGCTGTGGTCGGCTGGAATCGTCGAGATGCCGGGCGCCGAGGGCGATGCGCTGCTCGCAACGCTGGTCGATTTCGTCAAGCAGCCCCGCTTCCAGTACTGGCACCGATATACTGTGGGCGACGCCGTGTTGTGGGACAACTGGCGCTTTGTCCACGCCGCCGGCGGCACGCCGGGACGCTACGTGCGGACGCTGTGGGCCATCAACATCAAGGGCGGGCCGGTTCTCGGCGAAGTGATCCGCAAAGCCGCCTGAGCGGGCGGAAACCGGCATGCCCGACGGGCGATACATAACAAACGGGAGAGTGTGATGGGGCAGAATTCAAAGAGCACGTACCTTGGCGCATCCTGTGCCGCGCTGGCTCTGGCGGCGATTTTGCCCGCCGGACAACAAGCGCTGGCGCAGGACGCCGGCAACCCGGCTGAGACCGGGAGCGAGGGCGGACTGAGCGAGATCGTCGTCACCGCGCAGCATCGCGAGGAGAACCAGCAGGACGTTCCGATCTCGATCACCGCGATCACCGCCGATACGCTGGGCAGCAGCGGCGTGTCCGCCACCAGCGATCTTTCGCAAGTGGTGCCGGCCGTCCAGATGACGCGGATCGGACCCAGCGGACTGTTCTTCGTGCGCGGCGTGGGAACGACCAACGCGGCAGCGGGTGAGGAGGGCGCCAACGCATTTTACGTAGACGGCGTCTACATCCCCGACCTTGCCGGAACAGTGAACAATTTCAACAATATCGCGCGGGTCGAAGTGCTCAAGGGGCCTCAGGGCACGCTGTTTGGCCGCAATGCCTCGGGCGGCCTCATCCACATCATCACCCGCGATCCCGACGGCGACGAGACGATCGTCAAGGGCAAGGTAGGCTACGCGAACTACGAGACGGTCAGCGGCCAGCTCTACGCCTCCACGCCGCTGACGCAGAACCTGGCAGTAGACCTTGCTCTGATGGGGCAGGACCAGGGCAAGGGCTGGGGCCGCAACCTGACGCGCAACGTCAGGATCAAGACGGACGATCACTGGGGCGCGCGCTCCAAGGCCGTCCTGCGCCTCGATGACGTGAAGTTTACGCTCGGCGGCGATTATTACCGGATCAAGGACGACACGATCCTGGCCTGGCGGATCGACGAGAGCAACCTGGGCTCCGGCAGGCAGGTTCCCCCGACCGGATACAATACGACCGCCAACTATCCCTCGCTGACCGACATCGAGACCTGGGGCGTCAACCTCAATATCGAGGCCGACCTGGGCTTTGCCACGCTTACCAGCATCAGCGCTGTACGCAATTCGCGCAACGAGACGTATTTCGACATCGACGGCGGCCCGCTGCCGCTGGTTCAGTTCGACTATGTTTCGCGCTCGAAGTCGTTCCAGCAAGAATTGCGGCTGGCCTCGACTTCGACCGAGCCGCTGTCATGGCAGCTGGGAGTTTTCTATCTCGATACCAAAGCGTCGAATTTCCAGGAGCAGCGCGGCTCGGCGTTCGCCGGACGCGGGCGGCTTGGACAGGATATCGACGGCAGCATCACCACGGATTCCTATGCTGCCTTCGGCGAGGTGACCTATGCGCTGACACCGACGACGCATGTCACCGGCGGTCTGCGCTACACCCGCGACGAGCGGGATTTCGAAGGCATCGAACAGCCTTACTCGCTGCCCGGGACACCGCTGGCGCCGATCACCTATCCGCGCCCGGGCGTCGACAAGTTCTCGTCGAGCCTCAAGAAGGGCAACCTCACCTATCGGCTGGCACTGCGGCAGGATCTTGGTGACGACGTCAATGTCTATGCATCAATGAACCGGGGCTTCAAGTCGGGTTCGTACAACCTGCAAAGTTTCTCCAACCCTCCTACGAAACCGCAGTTCATTACGGCCTATGAAGTGGGTGTGAAGTCGGAATTGTTCGACCGCCGACTGCGGCTCAATATCGCGGCCTATCATTACGACATCAGCGACTATCAGGTTCGCAGCCGGCTCGACGGCACCACCGTGCTGCTTAATGCCGCGGCGGTGAAGGTGGACGGCATCGACATCGACTTCGAGGCTGCGCCGATTGAGCGGTTCAAGCTGTTCGGCGGCATAACCCTGCTGAAATCGCGGTTCGAGGATTTCGAGGCGGGCCTCTACTATTATCCGAGCCCGGCTGTCTGCACGGTGCCCAAGCCCGGCGCATCCGGTCCCGGCGTGATCCCGGGGAGTACGACTGGCCCAGTCACCGGCGGCCTGACCGAATGCTATGGCGACACGTCAGGCAACCGGACGCCGCTCGCGCCCAAGTTCACCGCAAGCCTCGGGGCCAGCTATACCGTGCCGATCAACACCGATGGGCACGTGCAGTTCACCGCGCAGTACAGCTACAACAGCGGCTATTTCTACGAGACCGAGAACCGCCTGCGCCAGGATAGCTACGGCATTCTCAACGGTGCGATCGAACTTCGGCTCAACGAGCGCTGGGGGGTCGAGGTGTGGGGTCGCAACCTTACCGACACCCGCTATTTCGGGCTTCGCTCCTCGTCCAGCACCGGTGCATATGCCAGCTACGCTGCGCCGCGCACCTACGGTGTCGACCTGAAGTTCGATTTCTGATCGGAGCCGCCGACGGCGGCCAGCGCAGGCGCCGTACTCTGCAAGCCATGAACCGGAGAGATGCCATCACCATAAGCACGCACGTCAAGGCAGTAGAGCGGCCTGTCCCACCTGCGGGCGAGGCCGGGTACTGGATCGATCCCGTGCCCTTCCCCTCGCCGGGGGCCGCATGGTCGATGGTCGGCATCCTGTTTATGCTGTCGATCATCTCGGTGCTCGACCGCAATATCATCACGCTGCTGGTGGGGCCGATCAAGCAGGACTTCGGCCTGACCGACGTGCAGATGAGCCTGCTGATCGGTGCCGCGTTCTCGGTGCCGTTCGGCGTGCTAAGCATTCCGCTGGGCTGGGCGATCGACCGGTTCGAGCGTCGCCCCATTGTGGCTGCTGGTATCGCGGTATGGAGTT
>JBAYTM010000193.1:0-5207 GCA_041675685.1 Thiohalobacteraceae bacterium | reverse complement strand
CGCCCTTGCCGTCCAATACCAGCGCGACCAGCTTGGTCGGCACGCCGGCGGCGCGTTGTTTCTCCAGGGCGGCGCGGCCGATGAAGTCGCGGTCGGCCGGATCCCAACCGACGGTCCAGCCGAGCCCGGACTCCAATGGCGTGGTGTCCTCGGTCATGTCGGAGCCGTACAGGTTCATGCCGGCCTCCAACCGCAGGGTGTCGCGCGCGCCCAGCCCGATGGGCCGCACGCCGCGGTCCGCGAGCGCGTTCCAGAAGCGCTCGGCGTCGGCACCGGGGAGAATGATCTCGAAGCCGTCCTCACCCGTGTAACCGGTGCGCCCGATGAACCACTCGGAATTTTCGCTCTCGAGTTCCGCATAGAAGGGTTGCAGATCGGCCACGCTCGCGCGCAGGTCGCCCTGCAGAAGCCCCAGGACGTGTTCGCGCGCCGACGGCCCCTGGACCGCAATCATTGCCAGCTCGGGACGTTCCCGCACCACCACCGAAAACGGCTCCGCCTGCTGCTGCAGCCAGGCAAGGTCCTTGTCGCGGGTCCCGGCGTTGACGATCAACCGGAAAAAATTCTCGCGCACGAAGTAGACGATCAGATCGTCGATCACCCCGCCGCGCTCGTTGAGCATGCAGCTGTACAGCGCCTTGCCGGGCGCTTGCAGGCGGTCGACATTGTTGGCCAGGAGTTTGCGCAGAAAGGCGCGGATCTGATCGCCGATGAGGTCGACCACGGTCATGTGCGAGACGTCGAACATGCCCGCATCGCGCCGCACGGCGTGGTGCTCTTCGATCTGGGAGCCGTAATTGATCGGCATTTCCCAGCCGGCAAAATCGACAATCTTGCCGCCCATGCGGACGTGCGCGTCGTACAGCGGGGTATGCTGGCCCATGGTGCTGACTCTCCAGTCCGGATCTGTGGAATGCAAAAAAACAGCGGTACGACGAATCTCGTCCGTACAGCGAGACATACGCCTGCACGCGACTGATTCGGCGTCGACCGCGCTCCTCTGTCCACAAACCTGAGAGTATTGACGTCGCGACGGTTGGAACGCCGCGAGCGTTCTGGCCCCTTCGGTGGGCCGACGTGTCGTCGGCCGCTCTCCAGAGTCAACGTACTGCCGTGGTCCTTTTGCCTGAGCGTTTCCGAGCGCGTTGCGCCTTCGGCGTCCCGGGTGTTCCGACCTGGGCTCTCTCCCACGACAGCCTGCGTTGAGGGGGCCGACTATAACTCATATCAGGGATGAGGTTCTAGGTTCTGGGGACGAGGGGCGCGGGCTGATTGGCACACATCTTCGATCTCATGGCCGTCGCTGCGGAAGATCAGGTCGCTGCGTCCGCAATGAGGGCTTGAACGCGTTGCACAGAACTGTCTAAGGAAATCTCTGAACAAACATGTTCCGTCATTCCCGCGAAAGCGGGAATCCAGAAATTCAAAGGCATGGATTACTCGCTGCCGCGCGTGGCGCTCTGGCGTGCGCAAGCAAAACGGTCTGTTGCGCAACGCCCGCCCTCGCCCTCCGGGCCGTCCTTTCGGGCGTTCGAAGCGCAAGCGCCTCGTCCCGGCAGGCCGGAATGACGAATCGTTCGGGCAGAAGTCCCGCACCTCTGTGACAGAGCGACGGCTCTCCTCGGCCCTAGCACCTAGAACCTAGAACCTCGTCCCTGCCATCCGAGGCAAATCCCCCGACAGGCCCATGGCGTGGCGGGCCAAGGTCTGCTTGAGCGGGCCCGAGCGGTCGACCAGCGACAGGCCGGCGTTGCGCAACAGCCGCAGCGGTGTCGCGGTTTCACCGAACAGGTTTTTGAAGCCGTCCATCGCCAATTGCATGCGCTGGTTGTCGCCGCGCCGCCAGCGCTCGTAGCGCCGCAGGTTGCGCAGCAGGCCGAGATCGCGTCCGGCGGCGTGCGTGTCGAGGATCACCTCGGCGAGTGTTGCCGCGTCGAGCAGGCCAAGGTTCACGCCTTGCCCGGCGAGGGGATGAATGACGTGCGCGGCATCGCCGATCAGTGCGACGCGTTCGGTCACATACCGGGTTGCGTGCAGCCGCTGCAGCGGGAAGCAGCCGCGCTCTTCCACCGCTACGACACGCCCAAGGCGGTGTGCGAAGGCTTCACTGAGGCGTTCCAGAAAGGCGTCGTCGTCCAGCGCGAGAAGCGCGGCGGCCTGGGTCTTTTCCGTCGACCAGACGATCGAACTGCGGCCGTCGCGCAGCGGCAGGAACGCCAGCGGCCCGGTCGGCAGGAAGCGCTGCCAGGCGGTCTCTCGATGCGGCAGTTCGGTCGTCACCACGGCGACGATGGCGTCCTGCCGATAGGTATGCGCTTCGACGGCGATCCCGGCCAGACCGCGCACCCGCGACGCGGCGCCGTCCGCGCCCACCAGCAGGTTCGCCTCCAGAACACCACCGTCGCCGAGCTCGATGCGCACACCCCGGTCCTGCGTCTCGAAACCGACGAGTTCCGCCGGACATATCCGCCGCAAGGTCGGCAAGGCCTGCATGCGTGCATTCAGCGCGGACTGGATCACGCGCTGCTCGATGATGTAACCGAGCGTCGGCTCGCCGAGTTCGGCGCAGTCGAAATGGATCTCACCGGTCCCGCCGGCGTCCCAGACATGCATGTCGCGGAACGGACTGAGACCGCCCTGCTCGATCGCATCCCAGCAGCCGATGGATCTGAAAATGCGCTCGGAGGCGCGCGTGATCGCGAACACCCGCAGATCGACGCTGTCGGCCGGCCAGTCCTGCAACGGCTCGCGCGCCTCGACCACGGCCACCTGCAACCCCGCCTGCGCAAGCGCACAAGCGAGCGTCCCGCCGACGCATCCGCCGCCGATTATGACAACACCCTGACTCATAGGAAGGTCTGGCATCCAATTGGTCTCAAGTAAACTTTAACCGCGAAGGACGCGAAGGCGCGCAATGAAAATCTTATCCAATAAGGAAACATCAAGACCGAAGCCCTAACGGGGTTGTCGAGAAAACCGGTACAGCGACTTCCGCTATTTCAGTATCCATAATGCCGTCCTTCGCGTCCTTCGCGGTTAAAGTTTTCTCTCGATTGACAAGCCGATCTCACAACGACAGCCCCCGCGCCAACCGCGGCAAGCGGCCGGCACGCCCCATGGTGGTTCGCGCGAACAGGCGTTTGGCCGGCGGGAACATGTCCAGTGCCAGCATGCCGATGTCGCGCGCCCAGGCGATCGGCGGCAAGGCGTTGCTGAACATTCTGGTGACACTGTCGGTGAAGGCGATGACGCGGCGGTGATCGGCCTGCCGCCAGGCGGCATATTGCCGCAGCACGTCGAGATCGCCGATGTCGCGGCCGGCGCGGTGCGCGTCGAGCAGCACTTCGGCCAGCGCCGCGACGTCGCGCAGACCGAGGTTGAAGCCTTGGCCCGCGATCGGATGCAAGGTGTGCGCGGCGTTGCCGATCAAGGCCACGCGCGGTCGCACCGACTCGCGCGCCCGCACCAGCCGCAGCGAATAGGCGACGCGGTGACCGACGCGTTGCAGCCGTCCCAGGCGGTTGCCGAAGCGCTCCTGGAGACGTGTGAGGAATTCCGCGTCCTCGAGCGACATCACGGCATTCACCTGATCGTTGCGCAAGGTCCAGACCAGGGCGCAACGGTTCTCGCTCATCGGCAGCAATGCGATCGGCCCGGTATCGGTGAAGCGTTCGTAGGCGATGGACTGGTGCGGCCGCTCCGGCGTGACATTGGCGATCACCGCGCTCTGGCCGTATTCCCAGACGCTGGTCGGGATCTGCAGCAGTTCACGCAAGGTCGACTGCGCACCGTCCGCGGCGACCAGCAGACGGGTCGTCAATCGTTGCTCGCCTTCAGGGGTCTCCAGGCGAAGCCGCACGGAATCCGGTTGCGTTTCGACACCCACGACACTCGCGGGACAGCGTAGCTCGACCTCCGACAGTGTGGCGAGCCGCTCGCCGAGCGTGGCGCCGATATCCCGCGCCAGCGCGACGTAACCGAGCGCAGGCACGCCCTCTTCGTCGCGGTCGAGCCGCGCAAAACCGAAACGCCCGCGATCGGACACGTGGATCTTGTGAATCGGCGTGGCCCGCGGTTCCAGCGCGGGCCAAAGCCCCATCCCGGCGAACACGCGCTGCGTCCCTTGCGCCAGGGCGATCGCACGGTCGTCGTAGCTCGGTTGATCCACGGCCCCGAACGGCACCGCCTCGATCATACCGACACGCAACCCGCGCCCACCGAGCGCGCAGGCCAAGCTGGCGCCGACCAGGCCACCGCCGCTGATCAGAATGTCGTAGTCGATCGTTCCGTCCATGATTTAAACACCGTAAACACAAGGGCGCCAATTGCGTGTGAAGGAACGCATTGGAACTGCTCGAGCCAAACGCCAGGTTCAAACAAACGTTGCCGGTCGAGACCTAAGGAATCTCTGGACGGGGCGTCATTCCGGCGCAGGCCGGAATCCAGGTTCTCGAACCTCTGGATTCCCGCTTTCGCGGGAATGACGGTACCGGAGTTATCCCGACTATTCCGAGAGACCTCGAACCAGTTAGTTTTCGTCATTCCGGCGCAGGCCGGAATCCAGGTTCTCGAACCTTTGGATTCCCGCTTTCGCGGGAATGACGGCACCGGAATTATCTCGACCATTCCGAGAGCTCGAACCAGTTATCCTTCGTCATTCCAACGTCTGCTGGAATCCAGATCCTTGAACCTCTCGATGCGGCTTCCGCCGGCATGACGATCAAATCAGAGGTTCCGTTACCTTCGTGCGCCTTCGTCCTTCGCCGTGAAATTTTTTATTCCGCCGCAGCTATTCGGCAGAACTAAGCGCCCGCCATCAGCGCCTCGATCTCGTCGGCCGCTTTGGGCACGCCGTCGGTGATGACTTCGCAGCCGGTCTTGGTCACGACCACGTCGTCTTCGATGCGGATGCCGATGTTCCACCATTTGCGGGCGACGCCTTTACTGCCCGCGGGGATGTAGAGACCGGGCTCGACGGTCATCACCATACCGGGCTCCAGCGTGCGCCATTGTTCACCCACCTTATAGTCGCCGACGTCGTGCACGTCCATGCCCAGCCAGTGGCCGGTGCGGTGCATGTAGAAACGTTTGTACGCCTCCTTCTTGACCAGCGCCGCCGGATTGCCTTTGAGAAGCCCGAGTTTGACCAGCCCGGCGGTCAGCACCCTGACGGCGGCGTCGTGCGGCTGGTTCCAGTGATTGCCTGG